>CAZUBG010000157.1:0-13566 GCA_964618545.1 uncultured Bifidobacteriaceae bacterium
TGGCCCATCAGGGCGCCAATTTCCTTGGACACCCGGTTGCGGGTGGCCTTGAGGGTTTCCACCTCGGCCAGCGCATTGCGGCGGGCCTCGTCAAATCTGAGCAGGGTGTCAATGTGGTTTTCGTCCCCGGCCCCGCGCAGGGCGAGCCGTTCCCGGACAAAACCCGGATTCTCACGAATTACTTTAATGTCGAGCACCCGGAAATTATAGGAAATCTACCGCCAGCGGCAAGGTTCAAGGCGAAAGTTTCTGAAACGGTCAATAAACTTTGCGGAGGTTCGAGGGGAGAATGTTCAGTTCCGTCCGGTATTTGGCCACGGTGCGGCGGGCGATGACAATGCCTTTTTCCGTCACCATTTTGACCACTTCCTGGTCGGACAGCGGCTTGGACAGGTTCTCGTTCTTGAAAATCTCCGCGATCATGTCCTTCACGCTGGTGTTGGAAATATCCTCCCCGCTGGACGACTGGAGCCCGCTGGTGAAGAAATATTTCATTTCGAAAATCCCCTGCGGCGTCTGCATGTACTTGCCGGAAACCGCCCGGCTGACCGTGGTTTCATGCACCCCCACCACCTCCGCCACCTGCACCATCGTCAACGGTTTGAGGTGCGCCACGCCTTTTTCCATGAACTCGCGCTGCCGCTTCACGATTTCCCGGCCTATGTTCAAAATGGTCTGCTGGCGCTGATGCAGGCTTTTGATCAAAAAATTCCCGGCGCGGATTTTGTCGCGGATGTAATTCTTGACCTCGTCCGAATTCTCGCCCTGGGCCATCAGATCCTTGTAAACGTTGCTGATGCGCAGGTGGGGGATTTGTTCGTCATTGGTGGTCACAACGAAATCGTCCCCGGACTTTTGCACGAAAACCTCCGGCAGCACGAACTGCTGGGTGTCCGGCAGGAAGGCGCGGCCCGGGCGCGGATCCAGGCGGCCGATGCGCGTCAGCGATTGCTGCACGTCCTCCACCGTCAGGCCGGTGCCCCGGGCGATCTCGGGGATTTTCCGTTTGCCCAGCGCCTCCATGTAATCGCGGACGATGCGGTATTCCAGCGAGTCCTGCTGGCCGTCGCGCTCCAATTGGAGCATCAGGCATTCGCGCAAATCGCGCGCGCCCACCCCGGCCGGATCAAAGGTCTGAATCAGGGTGAGCAGTTCCGTGATCTTTTCCGGCGGCACCGCCGCCATGGCGGTCAACTCCTCCAGGGTCGCCTTGAGATAGCCGTAATCGTCAATGTTGCCGATGATTAATTCCGCCAGAATGCGCTGCTCATCCGTCAGATTGGCCTCGCGCATCTGGTCCATGAGATGCTGCGCCAGGGAGGTTCCCGCCGTCAGGGAATCAAACATGAACTGCCGCCGCTCCTCATCCTCGGGCGACTGGCGGACCGGGACGTTGGTCTGGGCAAAATGGTCGCGCCAGTCCTGGTCCATCTGGATGAGCTTCTCAAACTCCGCCTGAAAATCGTCCACCGGCACATCCGCGTTTTTCTCCACCGTCGGATCCACAATGACATCCTCCGGCGGCTCGGTGGGATCGGGGGCGGCGGCAATTTCATCCGAATCGCGCTCGGATTTTTCGCGCAAATCGGTGTCCTCCGCGGCCGATTCCTCCAGCACGGGGTTCTGCTGGAGCTCCTGCTCCACCAACGCCATCAGTTCCAGCGTGGGCGCCTGCAACAAGGCGAGCGACTGCTGCATCTGCGGTGACAGAATCAGCGTTTGCGCCAGCCGTTGCGAAAGTTGTAAGCCAGGTCCCACGGCCGTTAAGTGTAGCGGATTTAATGCCCGTCACAATCAAAATTGGTGTCAATTGGCATGATTTTCGCTTCGAGGATGAAAAATTAAAGGAAATACTGGATTTTGTTTTCCGCCGATTGCATCATCGGGTCATGAAACTGATCCTTTCCACGCACAATTTAACACTGACCAAGGCCATTGAAGATCATCTCATGGGCCGGATTGAAAAGCTTGAGCACTTTGACAAGCGGGCCATTGATGCGCGCGTCACCCTGGAACATGACAACACCCGGGTGGCGGAGAAGCAGTTTAACTGTTCGATCCGTCTGGGCATGCGGGGGACCGATCTCTTTGCCGAGGATCGCCAGAGCGACCTGTATGCCGCCATTGACGGGGTCGCCAAGAAGATTCAACAGCAGATTCGCACCCGCCACAGCAAGGTCAAGGCGCACAAGCACAAAACCGCCGCCAAAATCAAAAAGACCAAGCAGGATACCAGTGAGGAATGATCTGCCGGGAGGGTTCCGTTGATTCTGCGCGCACGCACGGTGCTGGGCCTGACCCGGCCACCCATTGAGGATGGCGCGGTCGTGGTGGCGGGCAACCGGATCCTCGCCATCGGCGCCTGGCGGGAATTGCAATCGTTTGCCCGCCGCCGCGTAGTGGACTTGGGGGCGGTGATTTTGATGCCCGGGCTCGTCAACGCCCACTGCCATCTGGATTACACCGACATGGCCGGCCGGCTGCCTCCGCCCAAATCGTTTCTCGATTGGATTCCGCTCATCACCGCCGAGAAATCCGGCTGGAGTTACTCCGAATACGCCCAGTCCTGGCTCAACGGCGCCCACATGCTGCTCAAAAGCGGCGTCACCACCGTCGCCGACGTCGAGGTCATGCCCGATTTGCTGCCCGAGGTCTGGGACGCCACCCCGCTGCGGGTCCATTCTTTTCTGGAAATGACCGGCATCCGCGCCCGGCGCGATCCGGCGGAACTCCTGCGCGAAGCCGTGGACAAACTCGAATCCCTGGCCCACGCGCGCAATCGCATCGGTCTTTCCCCGCACGCCCCCTACTCCACCCGGCCGGACCTGCTGCGCCTCATCGCCCGGCTCGCCCGCCGCCGCGGCTGGCGCGTCTGCACCCATGTGGCCGAATCCGCCGAGGAATTCGAAATGTTCCAATTTGCCACCGGCCCCATGTACGACTGGCTCCGCCGCAACGAACGCGACAATTCCGACTGCGGCCTCGGCTCGCCCGTCCGGCATTTGCACCGCAACCACTTGCTGAATGAAAACCTCCTGGCCGTGCATGTCAATTTCCTCGCCCGGGGCGACGCCGCGCTCCTCGGCGCCCACCGCGTCAACGTCATCCATTGCCCGCGCAGCCACGATTATTTCCGCCACCCGCCCTTCCCGCGCAAACTGCTGGCCAACGCCGGAGCCAATCTCTGCCTGGGCACCGACAGCCTGGCCACCGTCCGAAAAACCGGCAAACAAAAGCTGATGCTGGACCTGTTTGAAGAAATGCGGACGCTGTCCGACAAAGACCCCGACCTGCGCCCGGATGAAATCCTCCGCATGGCCACCCTCAACGGCGCCCTCGCCCTCGGCCAGGCCGGAAAAATCGGTGAACTCGCCCCCCACGCCCAGTCCGATCTCATCGCCATCCCCTTCGCCGGAAAACTCGCCCGGGTGTATGACGCCGTCCTGGACCACACCGGCCCGGTGAACGTCAGCATGATTGACGGACGCTGGAACATTCCGCCCATTGGCTGACCCGCCGCCAAAAACGGCCTCCAAATCCCGGCTGGACAGAGGATCAACCCGGACTTATGGTGCCATTCACATATGAACCCCAAATCGCTGGTCAACGTGCTGATCAAAATCCTGGGACTTTCCGTGGTCGTCCACGACATCCCCAGCCTCCTCACTGGACTAATCAACATTGTCCGCGAGAGCCGGTTCAACTCCTTTGGTTCCTCCCATGGATCATGGATATTTCTTCTGCCCTACGTCCTGTCGTTGGCCATCGGGGCCGGCCTGATCATCAAGAGCCGGGCCGTCACGGAATGGTTGCTCAAGAACGAAGCAGAATAGCAGGAAAGCCCTTTTTCACTGCGTGAGCGAACCGACCGCCAGCCTGGCATCCAGCCCACCGGACGATTCCCAGGCCGCCGAGCGGTTGCTGACCCTGGTCTGCGACCAACTGCGCAAACTCGCCGCGCAAAAATTCACCCGCGAAGCCCCGGGCCAGACCTTGCAGGCCACCGCCCTCGTCGACGAAGCCTGGCTCCTTCCCGGCGGCGACCGCCAGCCCGTCTGGCAAAACCGCGCCCATTTTTTCGCCGCCGCCGCCGAAGCCATGCGGCGCATCCTCATTGACAATGCCCGGCACAAGCGATCCGACCGGCATGGCGGTCGCATGGAACGCGCGCCCCTCACTCCGGAGAGCCTCGAACTTGCCGCCGGCATGGGCGTACGCCGTTGGCCACGGTGGGAGGCGCGGAATCATGAGGGGTGCATCCCGAAGTTGTGGGCGGTATTTCCGGCCGAGGGCCGATTTGGAGTGCGGCGACAAGCCGCCGCTTTTGGACGAGACGACACGTCGTCGAGTTCAAAAAAGCGCATCTTTCCGGGCTCACCAACCACTTCTGGATGCGCGGATTCATAAGTAATTGATGGCTATTGACTTGCGCTTATTTTGAAAACCGTTAATCTCGCACGCTTACTTAAACTAATTATGGCGAGTTCATCGTTTTTTTCAAAGGCTGCTCCGGACCGGCCAGCGCATTCATGAGCAAGTTGCGCAAGCTGGAGGCCGCGCAGGCGAGCAATGTGTTCCAATTTAATCTGGCCGGCCTGATCCTGTTCAGCCTGGCCCTGATCAGCGGGGCCGCCACCACCGCTTACAAATTGTCTGACAAACCCAGGCACGGTCTGGCGGAAACCTTTGCGGTGGATCCCAATGACAAGAGCCGGTCGGTCCATTCCGGTCCCTGGGGCGATCTGGTCACGCGTGACATAGAACTGGAGCGACCCGCCGAATTTCTGAGCGGGGAGGTGTCGGATCCACAGGCGGAAACCTGGACGTTCAATGGATTGAAGCCGGAGGAGGTCAAGGTGCTGCTCTTCAAAGATGGTTTGACGGCCGCCCAGGTGGCGGCGGTGCTGGCCCCGGGAACGGTCACGCAGGACAAATCCGGCACCCGGTTAACCCCGCCCGGCGGGGTTTTGCTGGCGCTGGATTCGGCGACGCGCGGGAAACTGTATCTGGCCCTGGCCGGCCGGGGGGTCAATTTGTATTTGGACTACCCTTACATTTTTCCGAATGACAACATCAATTCCATCTATGCCTCGCCGCAGTTGAATGCGGACGATCTGGCCCTGCTGAAGCAACTGGTCTACGCCAACGGCGCCGCCTGGCAAATGTCGGATTATGACCTGCTGCTTGGGAAGATCCCGACGCTGGAACGCCGGGTGGCGATGGCCCGGGCGCTGTCGCGGCAGCACGCGGTCTTTGCGGGTCTGGCCATCAAGCCGGACACGGACATTGACAAGATTGCCGCCTACTGGAGCAACGTTCCCAATGTCCGGTTCACGGACATGCGGCCGCTGTTGGAATCGCTCAAGGCGCTGCCGGACGGGGGCAATCTCAGCTTGTTCTATCTGCTGCCCAAATTTGCGCGGGACCGGCTCTACACCTTTCCACTGCCACCCCATCCCGGCGACCCCGTGCTGGACTGCCATTGGACGACTTTTAACTTCAGCAACGACACGCCGGACAACCGGTTCAACGACCCCAATTTCGCCGTCCAATACATTTCACAGAATTATTATCAAATCGCCGCCCCCTCCCTTTATGGGGACGTCCTGCTGCTGATGAATGACAAGAGTGAAATCAAACATTCCGCCACGTACCTGGCGGACGATCTGGTGTTCACCAAAAACGGGGACAATTACCGGCAGCCATGGATGATCATGCACATCCCGGATTTGCTGGCCACCTATCCGGCGACACCGGCAATGCATGCGGTTTACATCCGTCCCAAGGTGAACTAAGCTGGCAGGGTGAGCCACAAGAGCGCCCGCATTGCCAGTAAGATCGAATCCTTCCGGGGACAAGCCTATGACGCCCGTTATCCGGGCTATTTCGACTGCTTCAACCGCCAGTTGTTCTATGAGGCCCACGAAGTGCTGGAGGATTTGTGGCTGGCGGATAAAAACGGCGTCAACGGTGATTTTTACAAGGGATTGATCCAACTTGCCGGGGCCTTTGTCCACCTGCAAAAAAACCGGCTCCGCCCTGCGGCCGCCCTGTTCAAGCTGACCCAGGCGAATCTGGCTCGCTACCCGATCCGGCACGAGGGATTGGATGTGGCGGGGGTCAGCCGCCTGATCAAACACTGGCTGCACGCTCTGGAGGCGGGCCATTATGACCGCAATCCCCTGACGGCCGCCAACGCCCCCCGACTGGCCCTCGAACCGCCCGCCGCGACCCATCCATGACTCAAAAGCGCATTGTGCTCGCCGGCGGCAGCGGCTTCATCGGCCGGTCGCTGGCCCGCGTGCTGGTTGAGCGCAATTACCATGTGGTGGTGCTCACCCGTTCCCCCAAGGTCCGGCATGACGGCATCATCGAATTTCAGTGGGATGGCGAACGCCTCGGCCCCTGGGTGAGATCATTGGACGGAGCCGAGGCCGTGGTCAATCTCACCGGCCGCAACGTCAACTGCCCGCACACCCCGGCCCATCTTTCGGAGATCAAATCCTCCCGCGTGAATTCGGTGCGCGCCCTGGCCGCCGCCCTGCCCCGCCTTGAACGACCGCCGCGCGTGTGGGTGCAGGCCGGCGCCGTGGGGTTTTATGGCGACACCGCCGATCGTCCCTGCCCGGAAACCGCCCCGGGTGGCACCGGTCCGCTGGCCGACCTTTGCCGCGACTGGGAGGATGCCTTCCAGAACGTCCCCCCGCCCCGCCCCCGGCAGGTCGTGCTGCGCATCGGCTTTGTGCTGGGCCGGGAGGGCGGGGCGCTGCCGGTCTTAAGCACACTAACCCGGCTCTTCCTCGGCGGCACGGTGGGAAGTGGCCGGCAGTTCATCAGTTGGATTCATCTGGCGGACCTCCACCACATGTTCGTCGCCGCCATCGAAGAGGATTTATCGGGCACTTACAATGCCGTTGGACCGGAGCCGGTGACCAACGCCCGGTTTATGAAGGCATTGCGGCAGTCCTGTCACCGGCCCTGGAGCCCGCCCGCACCGGCATGGGCCGTGCGGCTCGGCTCCCGGCTGCTGCGCAGCGAGGCTTCCCTGGCGTTGATGAGCAGCCGCTGCCTCCCGCAACGGTTTCAGGAACGGGGTTTTAAGTTCGAGTTCAACCAAGTCGAGGCCGCGCTGCGGGATCTGTGCGGTTAGGAGGCACTGGTCTTAAAGGCAAACAAGTACGGCACGGCCGAATGCCCCTGGGCATCCTTGAATCCGTGAAAGCTCTGGCTGTTGATCCACCAGCCGTAGGTTTTGTCCGGCTCCAGCTTCACTTTCAGGATGCAGGTGCGGTGATCGCTGTCATAGTGCGGCTTGCCGACCCCCTCCGGGGTGGAGTTCTGCCAGGCCGTGGACCAGCTCCAGGATTTGTCCATCATGTCCTTGCTGAAGGTGATCTTGATTTCCACCACGCCGGGGGAAACGTCCTTGCGGCCGGCTTCCGGCACGGTCTTGATCACGACGGGGGCCATGTTGTCAATGTCCTGGGCCCGGCTGAGGCCAGCGGCAAACTGGCACAACGCACCAGTCACGAGGATTGCGAGCAATGAGTTTATTTTCATGGGTTGGTTTCCTTTTGGTTTATGGTTTTATGGTTTTAAAAGTCAACAAATACGGCACCGCCGGATGCCCGGCCGGATCCTGAAAGTTCTGAAATCTATCACTGTTCAGCCAGTAGCCATAGCTGGTTCCCGGCTCCAGTTTCACCTTGATCACGCAGGTTCGGTGATCGAACAGGTAATGGGGCTCACCCATGCATTCCGGCGTGGAATCGTCCCAAGCCGTGGACCAGCTCCACGAGCCGTCCGCCATGGGCTTGCTGAACCGCACTCGGATTTCCGTCTCGCCCGGCGGGACATCGCGCGCCCCGGCCATTGGAAAAGTCTCCACCACCACGGGCGGCAAATCCGCCAGTGAGGGGGTCTCATCGGCCTGTGTTCCCGCGCCCTGGATAAAGTGAATGGAGCCGTTGACGGCGTCGGCATGGACTTGGGCGCCGCCACCCCCCAGGGTGCCATGGAGATCGTTGCCGATCGGGAATTCCTTTTTCACTTCCAAGGCCGGAAAATCGCTCTTGATGCCACCGTTGACCGTGCTGGCCGACACGGAGGCCGCCGCATCCGCCGGCAGGGTCACCTCAATTTGGCCGTTGACCGCATCGAACGAGGCGTTCTGGCCGGCTCCCAGCCGGGCGAACTCCGCCGTAATCCGGCCATTGACGGTGTCCAGCTTGAGGCTGCCCGCCGCGTCCGCGACCTCGGTTTGACCGTTGACGGTGGAGGCCTTGATGTCGCCGCTGACGCCGCCGATGACAATTTTCCCGTTGACGCTGTCAATCTGCGCCAGATGCGCGCGCTGCGGAACATGGATGGAGTAATCCACCTTGACCTCCTTGAACCAGTGCCAGTTCCAAGGGAAACTGTTGATCTCCGTCGGGTACCGGGTGTGGATTTTCACCCGGTTGGCCGAGGAATCCACCTCAATGGCGACCGCCTCCACCGCCTGCCGGCTGCCGCCCTGCTTGACGCCCTTGACCTCCACTTCATTTTTGTCCCAGCCGGTGATCGCAATTTGTCCGTTCTCATTATCCAGGCTGAAACTGCCGTCGGCGGTCAGCGGGTAAGTCAGGTGGATGTCCTGGTGAAAATCATCGGTGGAGGCGGCCGGCCTCAAGCTCTGGGCGAGCAGGCTGAAACCCACGGCGGCGATGACGGCCACGAGGATGAATCCCAGCAGCAAAACGACCGTCATCACGAGCCAGAGACCGCCGCCACGCCCCCCGCTGGGATGGCCGGAGGGCAAGGGCCGAGGGACGAGGTTCCCGCCGTGGCCAGCCACCGATCCGCCGGGTTTACCGATGGTTGGCGGTGCGGACGCAACGGAAGGCGAGGCGGTTCCCGTCACCGCCGGGGGCAATCCCGCCACCGTCTCGACCCCGGTTTTAAACTCACTGGCCTGCTGGTAACGCAGTTCCGGTCGCCTTTCCAACGCGCGCAGCACCACCTCATCCAGACGCACGTCCACCGCCACTTTGCGGGAGGGCGGTTCGAGGGGTTTCCCGGGCAATTCCCCCGTCAGCATCTGGTAAAACACCACACCCAGCGCATAGATGTCCGCGCGGTTGTCCACTTCCCCCGGATGCTCCCGCTGTTCCGGGGCCATGTAATTCGGCGTCCCCATGACCCTGCCCGCCGCCGTGAGGACGGTGGGGCCGCCGATCGGCCCCATTGCGGCCGGGGTTTCGTCGTCCCCCTGCCCCACCAATTTGGCCAGGCCAAAATCCGCCAGCTTCACCCGGCCCCGACGATCCAGCAGGATGTTCTCCGGTTTGATGTCCCGGTGCACAATGCCCTGGTCATGCGCGTATTGGAGCGCATCACAAATCTGCGGCACAATCGCCAGCGCCTCGCGGGCGGAAATGCGGCTGCCGGCCAGCAACTGGCGCAGGTTCACGCCATCCACAAATTCCATGAGGAAAAAATACAACCCGCCGGCCTGGCCGAATTCAAACAGGGTCACAATGCCCGGATGATTCAACTTGGCCAGCGCCCGGGCCTCGCGCGCGAACCGTTCCGCAAAACCCGCGGCGGCGTCCACGCCGGGCGGAAGGATTTTCAACGCCACAATGCGGTCCAGTTGCTTCTGACGCGCCTTGTAAACCGCCCCCATGCCGCCCTTGCCGATGAATTCGAGCAGTTCCAGTTGCGGAAAAATCCCGGCCAGTTCCGGCATGGCCGGCGGGACAAAGGACGGTTGGGCTCCGGAGTCCGGCGCGGTTTCACCGCCGGTGGCAAAGCCCGCCTTAATGAGACATTCCGGGCACAACCCCATGGGCGCATCCGGCGCGAGGGGCTTCTGACAACCAGGACAAAGGCGATGCGGGTCCATATTATTGTTGCTTCCAACCCATGCTTAGGAAAAGGGGCGGCAAGGTTACCGGATTTTTATTTTCCCGCCAGGACACTGAACAAATGGCGCAGTTCTTCATCCACCTCCTCCGTGGCGGTGAGGGTCCGGGCGATTTCCGAGCGGAGCAACCGCCGGTAATGCTTGCGCAAGCGGTGAACGGCCACTTTCACCGCCCCTTCACTCAGGTTCAACTGCCAGGCGAGGTCCGCATAGGGCTGCGCTTCCCGGCCGCCAACCAGGCAGCCGTTCAGGCGCTCAAACAAGACGCTGCGGCCGGTGCGCTCGTATTCCTCCCGCAACCGTTGCAGGACCGTGTCCAGCAGGGTCAGCGCCCAGCGCCGCTCATAACTTTGTTCGGGGGTGGCCGCCGCATCGGCCGGTTCCAGCCCGTAGCGGGTCTCCGCCGTGTCCCATTGCAGCGGCACCGGAGCCAGGCCGCCCCCGCGCTTTTGCGCCCGCACTTTGTCCCATTCGTCCGCCAGAAACCGGCTCAGGGCGGTCAGCAAAAAGGTGCGGAACCGGCCGCGCTCGCGATCCGCCGCGCCCACCCAGTTGCGCTCCAACAGGCGCGCGAAGAAGGCCTGCGTCAAATCCTGCGCGTCCGCCGCCGAATGGCCCCGGCGCCGCACATAGGCATAGAGAGGATACCAATACGTCCGGCACAACTTCTCCAAGGCGGCCCGCGCCGCGGGCGATTCCGGGTGGGCGGCGCTCTGCACCACCGACCAATGCGTGGTGGCAAAGACCGGGTTATGGCTGAGGCGGTTGGCCGACGAGGTGACGGCCGATGGTTCTGAGGCGCTCACGCGCCAAGCATTATCACGCTTCGGCGGGCAAAGCCATCCACAAAAAGACGCTCAGCGGGTTTTCAGTCGAATCACGGTCAGCGAAGAGGCCGGCGCGTCGCAGGTGAAGGCGTTCGACACGGTGCAGGGCGAACTGGCGGGCAGGATGTTCTGCGGATGCGCCAGGCTGTCCTCAGCCCGGGGATTGCCGGTGAGCACGGTCTTCGTGGCCGCCGGGTTGATCCCGCTGAGGCCGGGCAGGTTGATCTGCGCCTGCTGCGCCGTGGTGGTGGTGTTCACCAGTTTGACGATGACATCCCCGGTTTTCGTGTCCTGAACACAGGAAGCCGCGAGCCCGGAGGGGATGACCCGGTCATGGTCCGTAAATGCATGAACCCGCACCCCGTCCAGATAACACTTGACCTGCTGGCCGTTGACTTCGATCTTGATGGCGTACCAGCGGTTGGCTTCAATGCTCCCGTCCGCCTTGGCTTCGATGACCCCTTCCTTTCCGGCGCTGAATTTTTCCACGGCGTGCTGGGTGTTTTCCCAACCGCCAATATTCCACCAGTAATAACTGTCGGCCCCCGTCGCGCCAAAGCCGATGAGGAAGCCCTCCTTGCCGCCCGTCTTGCGGGCCCGGAGGCTCAGGGTGTAATTGGGCTGGTCAATCGTCGCAATCATCCGGGACAACTGCCGCTCGCCGTCGGCGCTCTGCTCATAAACCCCGTTGGTCACACCCCAGTCGCCCGAGGTGGCGTTCCAGTTGGTGGCGCCGCCGGCAAAGGATTCGTCCAGCAGTGTCTGGTCGCCGGCGGCCACCTTGAGATCGGCGAATTGCGCCTGGGTGTTCCAAGTGCCCAGCAGGAATCCGCTCCGTCGCCGTTCCGGCAGGGAGGAGGACAGTTTCACCGGCAGGGAAACGTCACCCTGGTTCAGGCTGAACAACTGCTGCACATAATAATTCACCGAGGCGCACACCGCCGTGTTGTCGAAATAAATGAGGTTGGGATGCCACTGCATGTGGTGTTCCTTGCCCAGCAACGGCGCGTAGGACGCCATGCGGACGACGTCGCCATTCCGTTCCAACGCCGTCATGTGGGCGGCCTCGGCCAGGGCGTTGAACAGTGAATTCCCCCAGGAGGCATACTCGCCCACATACACCTTGGTCCCGGTGCGGCTGTAGGAATCATAGCGGCCCAGATTGGCCAGAAACCAATCCGGGTTCTGATAATAATGTTCATCCACAATGTCCACGCCCAGATCCTCCGCGAATTTCCAGCCTTCGCTAAAGTCGGACCCGGAGGGGGCCGGCCCCACCGTGCCCACCACGGTGAGCTTGGGATATTTCGCCTTGACCGCGTCGTAAATCATTTTGAACCGGATGCCAAATTCCGGCGTTTGGGCGTCCTCATTGCCCACGCCCAGATACTCCAGATTGAAGGGGGCGGGATGGCCGGCTGCGGCCCGTTTGGCCCCCCAGGTGGAATCCGCCGGTCCATTCGCGTATTCCACCAAGTCCAGGACATCCTGCACGTATTGATCCATCTCATCCATGGGCAGCCCATGCTGGCCGCCGGGGGAATTCTGACAGCAAACCCCCGCCGCCAGCACCGGCAGCGGCTTGGCGCCAATGTCCTCGCAATACTGAAAGTACTCATAAAATCCCAGTCCCACCGATTGGTGATAGTGCCAGATGTTGAACTGCTCCTTGCGCTGTTCAATGGGCCCGATGGTGTTCTTCCAACGGTAAATATTCCCCAGGCCGTAACCGTGCGTCAGACAACCGCCGGGAAACCGCACGAACTTGGGATGCAAATCCGCAATCACCTGCGCCAGATCGGCGCGCATCCCGTTGGGCCGGTCGTGAAATGTTTTCCGGGGAAACAACGAAACCGTGTCCAGACAAAAGGTGCCCGGGGCGGTCGTCAAAATCACCAGGCGCGCATCGGCATCCTCCGCACCGGCCTGCAGAGTGGCGGTGTATTTCGCCCAATCCTTCGTCAGTTGGGGAAACACCGCCTCGCCGTAGGACGCGCCGCTTTGGCTTTCCAACCGGACCACCACCGGTCCGGACTGGCCCGCCGCCTGCCGCGCGAAAAAGGAAAAGTCATATTGGTCCCCGGCCTTCAGCGAGATGCCATCAAAGCCGGAATTCCTCAGCCCCACCCCATCCCCCCCGTTCTCCACCGTCACCACCGCATAATGCGGGTTGTTGCCATTGAGCGGGTCCGCCGTCTCCACCTTCACGGTGCCCTGCCCGCCCCCGCGCGTGACCAACTCCCAGGACGTCAGCGAATTCCAGCCGCTGTGGTCCGCCGCCGAATATTCGAACGAGCGGTTCTGGATGAGCTCGGCGTACAGACCGCCATCGGCCGCATAATTAATGTCCTCGAAGAAAATGCCGAACAGGTCAGGGCTGATGGCTTTGGGCTGGTCCGCTTGCACCGTCACGGTGACCCCGGCAGTTGATGAAGGAGTTTCAGCGGGCAGGGAAATGGCGGTGGCACAGACCGTCAGGGCCATCCATCTAAGAGTCAGTTGATGTATCATTTATTCCATTTTTGCGCTTTTTTGTGACGATTTCAACTAATATCAACCAGCTTCAGCACACCAACATCAAAGCCACATTTGCCCCAAGTTCATCTTCCACATCTTGATCAGTTTCGTCCAAACGCGGTTGATAGAGTGCCTCAGACTTAACCGCTAGCCAAATCACCATGCCAAGTTCTCGAAACGGCTCCGCCACCGCAACGGGTACACGAAGCGATTGCAGACCATATTTTCGCTAAAGTCCCCACTGGCTGGTGTTTACCAAAACACTACTGTCCGGGTATTGAGAGGAGTGATTGCGAGAATGTGCTGTATTTACAG
>CAZUBG010000158.1:0-13530 GCA_964618545.1 uncultured Bifidobacteriaceae bacterium
TCGCGCCTCGGGTTCGTGCTTCAGCGGGACACCCCGCTGCGCCTCACGCCCACGGAAACGGCCCAGGACATCACCCGCGTGGGGGCCGGCGAACCGGGCCGGTGCGAACGCACCTTTGGCAACTTTTGTTACATTCGTTTTCGCAACACCGCCGGCTGGCTGGCACGCAATGAGTTTGGGCTGGTCTCAGTCAAATAATTTGGAAAACCAGGAACGCCGCCAGGAGACTTGTTTGAGATAATTCAAGTGCTGCGGCATTTGATCCAGCACGGCTTTGGATTCATCCTCGATAAAATACCACTTTACCCCGGCGTTTTGGGCGGCCTTGAGGACCGCCGGCCAGTCGGTTTGCCCGGTTCCCAGCACCACATCATTGTTCTGGTCCGTGCCGCCGGAAAGATTGCCTTTCACCCCTTTCCTCAGGTCCTTCAAATGCATGAGTTTCCAGCGCGGACCATATTGGGTCAGGAGTTTGACCGGGTCCTGGCCGGGAAAAACCACCCACATGACATCCATTTCAAAGCATACATCTCTGGGGTTGGTCTCGTGCATGAGCAAATCGAAGAGGGTGCCGTTTCCGGAGGGTTGAAATTCATAGCCGTGGGTGTGATAATAAAAGCGGATGCCGTGGCCGGCCAAAACGGCGCCGGCGTGATTGAAAACGGCGGCCGCTTCACGACATTGCTTTTCATCAAACTTGCCGGTGTGGGGAATCCACGGACAGCCGGCGTAGCGCATCCCCAATGCCCGGGCTTCCACGGCGACGCCTTCGGGGTCGTTCTTGAAACGCTCGTAAGAAAAGTGTCCGGCAATGGCCTTCAGCCCGCGGGCCGCGAGTAATTCATGGAATTGCTCCGGCGATTCGCCATAGGTCCCGGCCAGCTCCACGTTTACAAAGCCGAATTTTTTCACCCGGTCGAGCGTGCCCGGGAGATCGTGGCTGAAACTTTCACGCAGGCTGTAAAGCTGCAACCCCGGCGGGCCGCGGAAGGAACCCGCACGGGTGGACAGGGTGACGGCCAGACCCAGGACCAGGGCGGAAGACAGCAGGGCATTCATGGGCGCCATCATAATCAGGATGGTGGCGGCGACACCAACCAAAAGGAAACCGCGCAAAGGATTGAGCCTTTGCGCGGTGAAACCAATTGAATGATCGCGATTAAACCGCTTACAAACGCGAAGCCAGCAGTTCGCGCTGGAAGATCATTTCCTTGGGCAGGCGGCCGTACAGTTTGAAGAAGAGTTCATCCTGCAAGAGCAGTTCATGGCCCCATTCCTCGCGGTCAATTTTCTGCACGTCATCGAATTCTTTTTCACCAAATCCAGACAGGCCTTTGGTGTTGAAATCCTTGAAGTGGGGAGCCCAGCCAACGGCTGTTTCATTGGCGGCGGCGCGGCCGGCGCAACGTTCCACAATCCAGCTCAGCACCCGCATGTTGTCGCTGTAGCCGGGCCAGAGGAATTTGCCCGCCTTGTCCTTGCGGAACCAGTTGACGGCGAAGATCAGCGGCGGATACTTGATGAGCTTCCGCATGTTGATCCAGTGCTGGAAGTAGAGGCTCATGTCATAACCACAGAACGGCAGCATCGCCATCGGGTCACGGCGGACCTGCCCGGCCACACCCACTGCGGCGGCGGTCGTCTCCGAACCCATGGTCGCTCCGATATAGACGCCGTGGCACCAATTGAAGGACTGCGACACCAAGGGAACCGTGGTCGCACGGCGTCCACCGAAGATGATCGCACTGATGGGCACGCCATGAGGATCATTGGCGGCGGCATCCAGTACCGGGTTGTTGCCCATGGGGGCGGTGAAACGGCTGTTCGGATGCGCGGCCTTCTCGGTGGAGGCGGGCGTCCAAGTGTGACCTTTCCAATCCAGGCAAACGTCGGGCGCGGGATCGTCATGACCTTCCCACCAGACGGTGCCGTCGGGCTTGAGGGCGACATTGGTGTAAATGGTGTCCCGGGCGATGGTGGCCATCGCGTTGGGGTTGGTCTTGCGGTTGGTGCCGGGGGCCACGCCGAAATAACCGTTCTCCGGGTTGATCGCGTAGAGCCGGCCATCGGAACCGGGCTTCATCCAGGCGATATCGTCGCCAATGGTGGTGATTTTCCAGCCCTTGAACTCGGGCGGCGGAATGAGCATGGCAAAATTCGTCTTGCCACAGGCGCTCGGGAAGGCGGCCGCGACGTAACTCTTTTCACCCTTGGGGGACTCGACCCCCAGCAGGAGCATGTGTTCGGCCATCCAGCCCTGAGTGCGTCCCAAGTAGCTGCCAATGCGCAGGGCCAGGCACTTCTTGCCCAACAAGACGTTGCCGCCGTAACCGGAGCCAACGGAAATGATCGTGTTGTCCTGCGGAAAATGAACAATCAAACGGCGTTCCGGATTCAGGTCCAGCATGGAGTGGGTGCCGCGGTTGAATTCATCGCCCGCGCCCAAATGATTCAGGGCGACCTGGCCCATGCGCGCCATGATGCGCATGTTCAGCACCACATAAATGGAATCCGTGATCTCAACACCCACCTTGGTCAGCGGCGATCCGGCCGGGCCCATGAGGTAGGGGATGACGAACATCGTCCGGCCCCGCATGGAGCCGTCGAGCATGCCTTTCAATTTGTCATGCATTTCCTTCGGCTGCGCCCAATTGTTGGTCGGGCCGGCCTCGTCGCGGGTGGGTGTGCAGATGAAGGTGCATTGTTCCACGCGCGCCACGTCATTGGGATTGGAACGATGATAATAACAGCCGGGAAGCTTTTCCTGATTCAATTTGATCAGGACCCCCTGGGCCACGGCCTGGGCGGTGAGATATTCTTTTTCGGCCTCGGACCCGTCGCACCAGAAAACCTGGTCGGGTTTGGTCAGGGCGGCGGTCTCTTCGACCCATTGTGACAACACGGCGTTTTGCGGCCGACGACTTCCCAATTCCTTGGGCGTATTCTTTAACACAGTAGCAATGTGACTCATGGGAGGATATCTTATGGTTTAACGCCTTGTTAGCAAGGCATGGACTTGTCAAAAACATCTCCTATTTTGCCAAAAACAAGACACACTTTGGAGGGGTGAATCGGTGGCAGGCCGGTCTGGTTTTAATTGAACTGCACGCTTTGTCCTTCCCGGCGCTTGCGCCGGGGAACCGTGGCGTTTAAATAATAGCATTGTCATGAGCGCTCAACCACATTTATTTCAGCCGTTCACCCTCAAATCCGTCACCCTGCGCAATCGCATCGGCGTTTCGCCCATGTGCCAGTATTCCTCGGAAGACGGGGTGGCAACGGACTGGCATCTGATGCATCTGGGCTCGCGGGCGGCGGGCGGCGCAGGAGTGGTGATTGCCGAGGCCACGGCGGTGGCTCCGGAAGGGCGCATCACCCCGGGCTGCGCGGGAATTTGGGGAGAGCAACATGTGGAACCGCTGGCGCGCATCAACCGCTTTCTCAAGCGGCATGGGGCCGTGCCGGGCATCCAAATTGCCCATGCGGGCCGCAAAGCTTCGGCCGCGCGCCCCTGGGAGGGCGGCGCGCATCTGCCCGATCACGCCGGCGGCTGGCCCACGATCGGTCCCAGCGCGCTGCCGTTTGGGGACACGCTCAGCAAAGTGCCCCGCGCCATGACCGAGGATGACATTGTCCGGGTGCAAAATGAGTTTGCCGCCGCCGCCCAACGCTCCCTCGCCGCCGGTTATGAGTGGCTGGAAATCCATGCTGCGCACGGTTATCTGATTCAGGAGTTTCTTTCCCCGCTCTCCAACCAGCGCACCGATCGTTACGGCGGCGGCTTTGACAATCGCGTTCGGTTTCTCCTGGAAACCACCCGCGCCGTCCGCGCCGTCTGGCCGGAACGACTGCCCCTGACCGTGCGACTGACCTGCACGGAATGGGTGCCGGGCGGCTGGGATCTGGAGCAAAGCGTTGAACTCGCCCGAAGGCTCAAGGCGGAGGGCGCGGACCTGGTTGATTGCAGTTCCGGCGGCAACGTGCCGGACGCAAAGGTTCCCGTCGGCCCCGGCTATCAGGTGCCGTTCGCCGAACGCATCCGGCGCGAGGCCGGCCTCGCCACGGCGGCGGTCGGCATGATCACCGAACCGAAGCAGGCGGATGACATAATCGCCAAAGGCCGGGCGGACATCGTGTTGCTCGGCCGGGAGCTTCTGCGGGACGCCGAATGGCCCGCCCGCGCACACCGCTTGCTCCAGGCGCCAGGACCGGCCCCCGTTCCTGTACAGTATGCGCGGGCGTGGCCGGCAGCGTGATCTCACTGCCACATTCAAACGATCATGCCTCGCAGAACTCCGCAACTGTCAACCCGGAATCTGAAAAAAAACTTTAAAAAAACGAAAAAAAATCCTTGAGTAATGATGAAAAACGACGAACCTAAGACAGTGCTGGCGAGCAAGTTAAATTGATCTTTGAAAGCACGCCAACCGGAAAAAATTTCCCTGCCCTGTTCGTGATTCGTACAATCCTTGAACCGTAGATTGAAAAATCACCGGAGCCATTTTTAGGCTGTGGCCGACATGCCTTAACTGGAAGTCGAAAGCAGCCGGAGGGGTTCCACATGTTGTATAACATGTTCAAAGGGTCAGTCGCACACGGCAATGGCGGGGTCTCTTTAATTCCAGATTGTTTTTCAGCCGGACTTCATCCGCCGGAGAGTTTTTTGGAATCATGACCATCGGGAAGGAAGCCCGCTTACGAGCGGGCTTTTTTCTTTTGGGCAATGACTCGGCTGATGTTAGACTTCCGCCATGGCGCGAGATGATTTATTTGCCGCTCCGGGGGAACCACCGCCGGATCCGCCGGAGGTTCCCACCTTTGCGGAACCGAACCGCCACGCCCCGCTGGCCGCCCGCATGCGTCCGCGCAACCTGGCGGAATATGCCGGCCAGCAGCACATCCTTGGTCCCGGCCAGTTGCTCCGCCGCGCCATCGAAGCCGACCGCATTGAATCCCTGCTCTTTTACGGACCGCCGGGCACGGGAAAAACCTCGCTCGCCCAGATCATCGCCCGCCAAACCCGGTGCAAATTTGAACGTTTGAGCGGAGTGGAATCCAACGTCGCCGACATGCGCCGGGTTCTGGCCGGCGCCCACAACCGCCTGGAAAACAGCGGCGCGCGCACCATCCTCTTCATCGACGAAATTCACCGCTTCAACAAGGCGCAACAGGATGTCCTGCTGCCCGATGTCGAGAGCGGGGTCATCCGGCTCATCGGAGCCACCACTCACAACCCGTTTTTCTTCGTCAACGCCCCGCTCGTCTCCCGCTCGCAAATTTTTGAGCTGCAACCGCTCACCGAGGACGATTTGCTCGGACTCCTGCACCGCGCGCTGTCCGATGTCGAGCGCGGTCTTGCGCATCTGAAAATCACCACGCACGAAGACGCCCTGCGGCATCTGGCCAGGCTCTCCGACGGCGACGCGCGCAAAGCGTTGAATTCCCTCGAAATCGCCGCCCTCACCACCCCGCCCGGTCCGGACGGCGTCATTGTGGTGGACCTCGCTACCGCCGAACAGAGCATCCAGAAAAAAGCCGTGGTTTATGACGGCGATGGCGACGCACATTACGACACCATCTCCGCCTTCATCAAATCCATGCGCGGCAGTGATCCCGACGCCGCACTCTACTGGCTGGCAAAAATGATTCACGCCGGCGAAGACCCGCGCTTCATCACCCGCCGGATCATGATTTGCGCGGCCGAAGACGTGGGTCTGGCCGATCCCATGGCGCTGGTCCTTGCCTCAGCGGCCCATCAGACGGCGGAATTCGTCGGCTGGCCCGAAGCCCGCATCCCCATTGCCGAGGCCGCACTCTACATTGCCACCGCCAACAAGAGCAACAGCGCCATCATGGCCATTGATGCCGCGCTGGAGGATGTTAAATCCGGACGCACCCTGCCCGTGCCCGAACCTTTGCGCGACTCCCATTATACAGGTGCGGAACGCCTCGGCCATGGCCAGGGTTATCAATACGCACATGAAGGCGAAGGCCATTTCGTGGCCCAGGATTATTGGGGGGCGGGCAAACGCTATTACGAGCCCACCACCCAGGGCGTGGAGAAAAAAATCAAGGACCGATTGGAACAATGGCGGGCCGAATTTGCCAAGGTCCGCAAGGAAAACCAACCGTGACCCCGTCGGAAACCAAAGCTGAATTGCGACAGAGAATTCTTGCGCGGCTAAAAAGCCTGACCGCCACCGAACGCGCCGCCCGGTCGGAGATACTCTGCCATCGGCTAATCGAACAGGAATTTTGGAAACGGGCGAAAACAGTTCTCCTCTTCGCGCCCCTGCCGGACGAAGTGAACATCTGGCCGGTCTTGGAACACGCCCTGGCCGAAGGAAAAATCGTCACCCTGCCCCGCCATAATCCCCTTGACAAGAGCTATACGGCCGCGCAAGTCACTGATCCGTCCCGCAACCTGGTCACCGCCACGTTTGGCATCCGGGAACCCGCCCCGTCCTGCCGTGAAATCTCCCTGGCACAAATTGACTTGGCGCTGATCCCAGGCGTGGGCTTTGATCTAGCGGGCGGGCGGCTCGGCCGAGGCGGTGGGTTTTACGACCGTTTGCTGGCTGAATTCCCCGGGGTCAAATGCGCCGTTGTCTTGGACGAACAAATCGCGAATGAAATCCCCAGCGAACAGCATGATGTCCGAATGAATGTGATTTTGACGGGAACGAGAATAATTTGGGTAAACGATATCGGCCAACCTCTCCGATAACGCGCCTTTGGCCGGATCTGACCGAATCTCTTGAAAGCGATGCTGAACTGATTCTACTTGTGTTGCCCGGTGTCAATCGGCATGCCATTTTCCATGCCGGTGGGAGCGTCCCAAGGACGAACCGAAACGTTTTCAGGATCGTCGGTCTGGCAACCGCTGACACTCACCATCACCGCGCCCAAGGCAACCAGCAGAAGCAACGTTGTGAGGTGGCGTTTCATGTTACGAAGCCGGTGCCGGATGGGCCGGACTCACCTGATCGCCTTCCAGCACCTCACCAAAAGTCCAGCCCGGCATGAGGTTGGCGATACAACGGTCTTTTTCCACCGACCGGACGATCACCTTGGCCACCAATTTTCCTTCGCGGCTGACGAGCAGTTCGCCATCCTTGATGATTCCCTGATCTTCGCCCACATTCAGCACCACAAACTGCCATTTGGGATCCACCACCACGATTTTACCGCGCAGGTCAGCGCGCAATTTTATATCAACATCAGGATTAACCAGCGTCGCCAGTTCATTGGTGAGCCGGCTGATGGTATGCAGAAGTTTTCCCTCTTCGATGTTCAAGGCTTCGATGGCGTTCTGGGAATCCTTGAGGGTGCGGGTCAGCTTGGCCACTTGTTCCGGCGTCAATCCGGTGGTGGTGTAGGCGGCCAGTTGATTGCGGGCATCATCGCGGTCCTGGGAGGCTTGCGTCAATTTATCTGACAAATCATTCGCGCGTTTCGTTTGCTCGGAGGCGGTGGCCACCGCCTTGTCGCGCTGGGCTTGCGCGTCCGCCAGTTCCTGCTGGGTCTGGGCCAGTTGCGTTTTCGTCTTGGCAAGCGTCTTCTTGGTGGTGTCGAGTTCCGTCAACGCATCGTGTTTGAGTTTGTTTTCCTGATCGCGCTGTTGGACCAGCGCGGGGATTTGGGTCGTAACCTCGTAATAACCGAGCCCCCCGGCGCCGAGCGCCGCGATGATGGCCAAAATCAGACTAATGCGAATTAACATGGCTTGTTTGCAGTTTCCTGCACATTAAACTTTCAGCGCGTCCGTGTCAACGCCGGTTTGCGCTTTGCAAAAATAATATTTCAGCCATGTTCCGGGAATGGAATTGGCTCACGGATTGCACCTGGCTTACTGCACCAACATCCACCGGGGGGAAACCTGGCGGGAGACGTTTGCGGCGCTAAAACTCCACACCCTGGCCGTGCGGGAACGCGTGTCCGCCCACCGGCCCTTCGCCATCGGCCTGCGTCTCAGCGCCGTCGCCGCCCGCGACCTGGCCGACCCCGCCAAGCGCCGGGAATTCCGCCACTGGCTCGAAAAAAATGACTGTTATGTCTTCACCCTCAATGGATTCCCCTATGGCCCCTTTCACGGCGCACGGGTCAAGCATGCCGTGTATCAACCCGACTGGACCACTCCGGAACGGCTGGCCTACACCAACCAATTGTTCGATTTGCTGGCCGAACTCGTGCCGCCCGGCCTCGCCGGCAGTGTCAGCACCCTGCCCGCTTCCTTCAAGGATTTCATTCATCAACCGGCTCAACTCGCCGCCATCCGGGACAATCTGTGGCGCTGCCTGGAACACGTCGCCCACATGAGTCAGACCAGAGGACGCTCTTTGCATCTCGGACTGGAACCCGAACCTCTGTGTCTGCTCGAAAACAGCCATGAAACGGTGGACTTCTTCGCCCGGATGCGTCAGGACCGCCCCCGGGATGAACGGGTGAATGAATTTTTGGGTGTGAATTACGACACCTGCCATCTGGCCGTAGAATATGAGGAACCGCGTGCCGCGCTGGGCCGGCTCCGCGAAGCGGGCATTAAAATCAGCAAAATCCATCTCAGTTCCGCCCTCAAAACCAACCCCACCACCGAAGCCCTAGCCGAACTGCGAATGTTCGCCGACGAAATTTATTTGCATCAAGTTGTGGCGCGGACCCGAACCGGAGAACTCACCTTTTTCCGTGATTTGACCGATGCCCTCGCCTCCCCATCGGCGGCCGCTGCGGCGGAATGGCGGATTCACTTTCATGTGCCGTTGCATGCGCCGGCCGCCCCGCCGTTTCAAAACACCACAGACCACTTGCTGGGCGTGCTCGATGTACTGGCCGAAAACCCGGGGCTTTGCTCCCATTTGGAAATGGAAACCTACACCTGGGAGGTGCTGCCCGCCGGACTCAAAAGCCGCAGCGTGGTGGACCAACTGACGGCTGAATACGCCTGGACCCTCGCCCGACTGGCTGAGCGCGGGCTGGCCAAAGTTTGATTTTTATGCTTTCCTCCCGGAGATGAATCAAAATCTGGCCCGTCGGCTGCGCACGCTGCTCATTCTGGGCCGCGTGTCGAATCTGCCCACGGTCTGGTCCAATTGTCTCGCGGGCTGGTGGCTGACCGGGGGCGAAAATTGGGGAAAACTCACGCTCCTGATCCTGGGAACGAGCGCGCTTTACATCGGCGGCATGTATTTGAATGACGCCTTTGATGCGGAGACCGACCGGCAACGCCGCGCGGTGCGCCCCATTCCGTCCGGCCTGATTTCCATTGCCGAGGTCTGGCGCTTCGGCTGGGGCTGGCTGGCCTTGGGAACGCTGTTGCTGTTTTGCCTGGGACCGGCCGCCGGGGGTCTCGCACTCCTGCTCGTGGGTTGCATCCTGATATATGATTGGTCGCATAAATTCATCACCGCCTCCCCCTGGTTGATGGGATTGTGCCGGTTCTGGGTTTATCTCCTCGCCGGAACCACCGGAGCGGAGGGTTTGAACGGCTGGCCCGTCTGGTGCGGGATGGTGCTGGCCCTTTACATTGTGGGTCTCAGCTACGTGGCCCGCCGTGAGAGCTTTCGCGGCCCGGTTCCCCACTGGCCCCTGATTCTTCTGGCCGCCCCCTTTTTGCTGGCCGTGCTGATGGATCAGGCCGAATACCGCTGGCCGGCCTTCTGGCTGGCCCTGGTGCTGGGAGGGTGGATTTTTCGTTGTGTCCGACCGGTTTTCGCGCCGGGGGCCGTCAACGTGGGTCGGGTCGTATCCGGTCTGCTCGCGGGAATCGTATTGGTGGACTGGCTGGCCGTCGCTCCGGAATGTCCGCACTCGCTGAGTTTCGTGTTTTTGTGCCTGTTCGCGGCCACCGTGGCGTTGCAGCGCTACATTCCAGCCACCTGACCACGAAAGTGACTGCCCGTCCAAACCAGGCGCGGTTGTCTCCGGGCATCGAAGGGTTTATTCTTTCCGTGTGCCGGTTTTCCTGGAATGTCAACGTTGCACGGCCTGCTGTCGCTGGCCGGGCCAGGTGCGTTTGACCGAGGCCGAAATCACCCGGCTGGCGGCGTTCAAGGAAATGACCGAGCCGGAGTTTATCCAGTCATTCACCCGGCTGACCCATGACCGCCGGGGGCTCGCCCTGTTGGACCAGCCCAACGGCGCATGTATTTTCCTCGCTGACGGCAACTGTGCCGTGCAACCGGTCAAACCCCAGCAGTGCCGCGATTTTCCAAATCTTTGGAACTTCCCCGGTTCGGAGAAGTCCTGTCAGGCCATTCCGCGAGAGGTCAGCGGCGAGGAATATCAGCGGCTCCTCCAAGAGGCGACCGGGCGGAGGCCTTGATTACTTTACCGGCCAGAGGCGCACCAGCACCACGCCGTGACGGGCAACCTGGCCCGTGAACGAGTCCTGAAACACCCCCAAATCCACCTGCCGCCAGAGATCGCGCACTTTCTGTTTGCCGGTCAGGCCGAGGTCGGACCAATGGACCGTCACCGGGGCGGCGGCGTAACCGCGATTGAACAAGCCCACCGCTTTTGAACCATCCTCCATGTCCTTGGCCCAGACTTCGAGATCCCCATTTTTGGCGATGCGGGCGGCCTGATGGCCGAGCGGGTCCTGGTCCACGGCCAGCACTTCATCATTTGTCAGCAGGCTCAGGGTGAAATCATCCATCTGCGTCATGTCGCAGCCGATCAGCAAAGGCGAGGCCAGCAGGCACCACAGGCTGATGTGCGTGTATTGTTCATTGGGCGTCAAGTGCGTGGGATGCAGACTGGGGCCCCAGCCCACCTTGCCCACCACCAGCATGTCCGGATCGTTAAAGTGTCCGGGGCCGGCATATTTTTCGTGGCCGTTCTGCTTGAACCCGATGCCGGCCATGCTGCCCCAGGAATCATTGATGTCGCCGGTCGTGCGCCAGGAGTTGCCGCCCACGGCCGCACCCCATTCCCAAACATTGCCCATGCCGTACTGGCAAAAGCTGAAGAGAATGTCGCGGTTCACCTTGTCCAGCGCGGCGCGCATGACTTGGTAGGGCTTTTGCAAACCGGCCAGGGTGTCCCCCTTGTCAATGCCACCGTAACTGCACCAGTCATATTTGAGGTAATCGAAACCCCACTGGGCGTAGGATTGGGCGTCCTGCTCCTCATGCTGCCAACTGGCCACACAACCGCCGCAGGTCCAGGGGCCGGGCGAAGAATATAATCCGATGCGCAGGCCCTTGGCGTGGACATAATCGGCCAGCCCCTTCATGTCGGGGAAACGCGGGTTGGGAATAATGTGACCGTCCGCAGCGCGCTGCGGTCCCTGCAGGCTGGGGTCTTTGGAATTGCGGTTCACCTCCCAATAGTCATCAATGTTGATGTAAGTCCAGCCATGATTGATCAGCCCGCTGGCCACCATCGCATCGGCTGCCGCCTTCACCTTGTCCGCCGTCACGGACGAGGCGAAACAATTCCAACTGTTCCAGCCCATCGCCGGGGTGAGCCCAATCTGCGGGCCACACACAATTTTCAGGGTCTGCTTCGCTTTGCCCAGCGCATTTTTGGCATGCAGGGTCACCATGTGTTCTCCCGGTGTTTTCAAGCTCCCGGTGATCCGGCCGGTCCGGGGATCCAACGTCAATCCCCGGGGAAGATGATCGGCGGAAAAGGTCATGGGGCGGCCGCCCGTGGCGGCGACGAGGTAAAGCAAATCGTGACCGGGCCGCACGCCCACTACTTGGGGGCTGTTGATGCGGGGCTGCGGTCCGGACTTGGGGGTGAGAATCACCGCGTCCTCCTGAATGGCGGGCAGGGCTTTGGGGCGGCCGCGGCTCATGACGATCTGGGCGTCGGCCCAATCGGCGTGGCCAAAATCAATGTTGTCGCCCGCGCCGGCGACCAGCGTGAGCTGCTTCACCTGCGAGAGATCCACCTGCACCGGCACCGGGGCGTCGCCGGAATGCAATTCGGGGCTTTGCCACAGCACTTTTTCCGCATCACCCAACAGTTTGAACACCACCGTGCCGTTGCCTTTGCCGACTTCATCATCCACCCCGACGAGGGCGGAAAAGCTGACCGCCCGGCCGCCCAGGTCCAGCAGGAACTCGCTGACGGCATGGGTGCCCAGGCCTTTCGCAAATTGCTGACCGCCAATCGAGAGCGGATTCCCGTCCACCGACTGGTTGGCGTGCGGCGTGCCCCAGCCCTGGGACACCTGACTGATGTCCAGATCAGCGAGGTTATTCGTTTGCGCGGCGGACAGGGAGGCGGCCCCGACGAACAGGGCGAGCAGGCAACCCGTGGCAATGAGAGTATGTTTCATTATTATGTAAGCGGCTTGAGATCAGGCGAAAGCATGGGACACCGCGCCGCATGGCGTCAAGTCTTCTGACGGGGATGAATTGCAAAACAGGAAAAAACCTGCAAAAACCTGAAACAAAAAAAATTATCCGATCTTTTACGATTCTTTCCGTGTTTTGTCGTGTTGGGGGTCTGAATTTGGATTGCATTTGCAATGCACTGTTGAACAACACCGAACCGTTGCGCGGGGCGTGAACCGTTTCCGACCCGCTCACGCCGAACCGGCTGCCGCCGTTGGGCGTTTTCACCTTCACCGTTTCCCGTTGTCCGACCGGCTGCACGCATGACTCATTTCCTCCACCACGGACTGCCATAGTCCATCGTGTGTGACATTACAAGTCGCATCTGAAACCATTTTTGAGCGCCGGCAGCCGGGGGCAAGTGGTTGGGGGGCAGGGAGAAACGGAGAAAGCGGCGGAGAGGCGTGCGGCAAACTTCAAAGTTTAAAAAATCAAGGATCAAGGAAGATTTAAATTCCAAGGTTCAAGGGGCATGGCCCCGGCGTGGATCCATGAGCTGCAGCAGGCCGACGGAAATGGAGAGGCAAGCCCCGGCAAAGCGTCGCGGCTCTGTGAGCCGCCACGGCTGCTGGAGTATCCGTGGAGCAGCTTTGGGGGGGCATCTGGCCGCGCCGCCGCACCGACCCGCCTGGTTGCGGGTGGACCGTTTGCTCGTGGAGCAATGCCAAACTCCATCGCTGGCGCAAAGGCAATGAATTCACGAAAGACAAGTCCGGACAATAGTTTGATAAACATTAAGGGCGCAAAGTGATTGAATGAGGCAGCCGCCTCCCGGTAAAAGAGTTGTCGTTCGTTTGTTAGTAAAACCACAACACTTAAACGAAAGGCGACTGATGAAAAACGTAATAGCTGGCATGGACTTGCATAGCAACGACGTAGTGATCGGCGTAATGGATCTGGACGGCCAGCGGGTGGCGACTGGGAAGGTGCCCTGCGGGCTTGAAGCGGATTCCCCTGGTCTTCCGGCCACCTGCCGGGTTGGTGGAGGGGCTCGCCAGGTGGGGACGAGCCGTCCCCACGCCACATCCGCACTCTCCCACGGCGGCCACGGTTATTCATGGGCCGGGCGAATTTTCGGCAGACTCCAAGCCTCTCGATGATTCCAGACACCGGATGCCGGGAGGGCAAAACCAAGTGCGGCAAACGCCAGTTTGCCGCTACGATGAATTTGCAACGAGTCGCCACC
>CAZUBG010000159.1:0-13405 GCA_964618545.1 uncultured Bifidobacteriaceae bacterium
CGATTGGGAAATCGGCGATACGGCAGGTTGGGAAACCTGCGGTACGGCAGAGCCAGGTGAGGGTTCCGGGGCAACAACAGTGGGCACGACGCCCGGTGAGGGCACCGGGCCTACAATGGCGGGGGCGAGGCCGGAGAAGGGGGCGTGGCTGGCATTGGGACGGTCTGCCGATTGGGAAATCGGCGATACGGCAGGTTGGGAAACCTGCGGTACGGCAGAGCCAAGTGAGGGTTCCGGGGCAATTCCATCCATGGTGGTGTACGAAATTCATGGCGACTCCCGCAGGAGAGAACGCCCTGAAAAGTTTTCGCGCATTGCGCCCCTAAACCGGAGTGTCTTCTCAAAGTGGGACGGGCTGGAAGCCTGTCCCACTCTCGCAAACCCGGGCCGGGTGCGGTCGGTTTCGGGGCCGTTTCCGGGGGTGTCGCCGGGCTCGACCCCCGGCTACTGTCTGGTAACGCTCCGGGATAACGAAGGGGACAGATGCGGTCGGCGGGCTCGTTAAAAAACCGGCTTGCCAGAGGGAGGGATGCTGGATAATAATCGCGCCTGATGAAGAACATTTCCAAAATATCGGGGCTCCTGCTGGCCGGATTGACGGGCGGTCTGGTGCTTTCGGCACCGGCCATTGACTTGAGCAAGCTGCCGCCGGCCTCCACTCAGACGGGTTTGACTTTCACCAATGACATCCGGCCGCTCTTGGAGGCGTCGTGCGTCCGCTGTCACAGCGGGAAACGGCCGAAGGCCGGCCTCAGCCTGGACACGCTGGCGGGGGTGCTGAAAGGCGACGATGACGGGGCGGTCGTCACGGTGGGGGACAGCACGAAGAGCCAGTTGGTGATCGCGATTTCACGGCTGGATCCGAAAACCGCCATGCCGCCCAAACCCCGAGCCCGCCGGGGACAGGGCGGGCCGGGCGGACCTGGTGGTCCCGGAGGTCCGGGCGGACCGGGAGCGGGCGATGGCGGTCCTGGTCCTGGCCCCGGCGGTCCTGGAGGACCGGAGGCCCAGGCTGCGGCACCGACCGGCACCAATGCGCCGGCGGGCGCGCCCGGACGCCCTCCCGGACCGCCGCCCAAACCGCTGACGGCGGAGCAGGTGGGTTTGGTGCGCGCGTGGATTGATCAGGGCGCGAAGTAAGTGTTCGGGGCGGGAGGACCGGAATAATAATCCGGTTCCTGCGAGGAGTGCATGCGGCGTCCTTGCCGTGAGCCAATATTAATATGGGAGGGCGAACCGACCGCATCGCCTTTGGAGTGCGGCGGCAATATCCGCACCTTAAAGGCATCTTGTGCGGGCGTGCCGCAGGTTTCCCGACCGGCTGAATCACGAATTTCCCAATGAGCGGGGCGGACGCGCCTGGTGGCCGGACGGTCTGCGGGTTGGGAAACCCGCGATACGGCAGACTGGGAAGTCTGCGGTACGAAAAAACCGCCTCGTCCCGGACGTCGGATTTGAAATCCATGAAACACCCATCAGGTGCAGGACCGATCGCCACCCTCCAAAATGCCTCCGGCCTGAGCATTGCCAACGACTTGGGGAGGCCCCGGCGCCCCAAAATTCTTCAAAGAAATTCGTGCCAACGGAGCGGAATCGTGGCTTTATATCCGGGATGAACATTCAAGTTGCCGTGCTGTGCGACGCCGCCACAAATGACCATGAGAAGCTTAATCTCCTGGGCGCGTTTGACACGATCTACGCCCAGCAGCTTCCGGCGGTGCATCCGCAATGTTCGGTGGCGCTGCGCCTGACTTTTTACGCCGGCGACGAGGGCAACCACCAGATCACCCTGAACTTTGTCAATGCGGACGGGAGGGCGATCATGCCCCCGATGCCGCTGGCGGTGGCGGTGGCCCTGCCGGACGACGCGCATTTTGTCACCCGCAACTTCATTGTGAATTTTCAGCAGTTGAAATTCAACGAGGCCGGGCTGTTCTCGCTCGACATCCAGATGGACGGGCGGTCCCAGACCAGCATTCCGTTGCAGGTGAAATTCGTTCCGCCGCAGCAGGGCCACCCGCCCGAACCCGTGTAGCGGGGTGTCTCCACCAAGTGGGACAGGCTTCCAGCCTGTCACCAGGGACTGACTGGCTGGAAGTCTGTCCCACGCTCGGCCGCCCCGGCCGGGCAGTTCCAGTCGCCCATGACCCTGCTTCTCTTTTTGAGGTTCATGGCAGGTTTAACCGATGGTCGAGGGAGTCTCAATTGGCGCTGTCCCCGGGCTACCGCCATTTCCAGGTGAGGGAGGCAAAGACACCCTGAGCAGTGAAGTTATTGACCCCGGCAACACCCGGTTCCGAATATTGGGAGAATTCGTAATGCAAAGCGCCGGACAGGTGTTTGGTGATCCGGCGCGTCAAGCCGAGGTGCAGTTGCTGACGCGTGAAATCCAGGCCGTAAGGCAGCACGGCGGCCTCATGGTTTTGGTCGTAATCGGCATGCGTGAAAACACAGCCGGCTTGCAACTCTGTTTTCAGGTCCAAGGCGCAAGTTACCGTGGTCGAAAGAGTCCAAGTGTTGCCTTGATACGGTTCGACCGATGAGTCGCCATTATCAGCGGTGCTGAGCCGGGTGTCGCTGAAGGTCAGCGCACTGGTAAAGTACCAGCGGCGGCAGGGGGTGAGCGTGCTGCTTAAACCGAAGGTTTGGTCGCGGGTTCGTCCGTCCAGAATCTCCCCCCCGGGGGTGACCAGCTCCAGCAACGCGGGATCAAAGGCCGGATTGGTGTTTGACTTGTAATCGGTGCCGGTCAGATTGCAGGTCAGGGTGGCGCTCATCCAACCCGAGGGCCGCAGCACCAGTTTGGTTTCCAAGCCGTTGCCTGCAATCTTGCGATTGAGAATAAAGCCCGGATAACCATTGGTAAGGGCGACGGGCAGCCCTTCGGAAACATCGGCCAGCAGGTGGTCGTCCGTGTCGCTTGACTGGTTGTGGTATTGCACGCTCAACGAAAACCAGCGCCAGGGAGAGGTGTTGAAGCCGGCGCGAAGATCACGGTGCAGGTTGAAAGGGTCGGTCTGGCGGAGAAATTCATCGGGACCACCGGCATCTTGCGACTGATCCTCCCGGTCATTTTCCTCTTGGAATCGGGCCTCCGAGAACAGCACGGTGAAGGGAATCCGGGTGTAATGGAGGCCGGCGGTTTGCGAGGATTTAAAGGTGTCCTCAGCGGACCAGACCGGGACGTTGGCAAAGAGATTAAGATCGGGAACGCCGTCGCCCCAGCCGCTTTCGCGCGTCCATTCATTCTGCGAGGCGAGCGACAGGTCCAGGTGCTTCAACGGGGTGAAGAGGCTGGCCACACTGAAAATTTCCGACTCGCGCTGCAGGGTGATGGCCTGGCTGCCGAGGCCGTTTTGCGGTTGATTAAAAAGATCACCGCCGTCCAGTTTGGAATAGTACAGACCGCCGTCCACGCGCCACCAATCCCGGATTTGTTTGTTCAAGGTCAGCGTATTCATGCCCTGCACATCATGATAACTGTCCTGGGAGTTGAGGAGGGAGTTGAAGGTGGAACCGCCGGCGGAGAAGAAGCTGGTTTCCGTGCCGGTGTTGTTTTCCCGGTCAAACTCCACCCGTGCGCTGTCGGCCCACTGCCAGCCGTGGAGATTTTGCGAAACCTCCAGTTTGAGGATGTGTGTGCCCTCATCCACGGCTTGGGAGGCGGGATACAGGTGCAGGTTCTGACTGGTGGCGTTACCCCAGTCCAGCGTGGCTTCGCTTCCCTGCCGGTACTGGTATTCGTAGCCGAGGACAACTTGCGGACGGTTGGGCGGGGTCAGGCCCAAGTCCACCCAGAACCGTCCGTCATCCACATATAAATCCTGGTTCAAATTGTATTCCGGAGGCGCGGCCAGGGCATTATAACCGCCGCTGCTGTCGTAATATTTTCGCCATTGGTCAAAACCGGCGTGAACAAATCCCCGGTCGGTTTCGTCAAGGGCGAGATTTAATTGATAATCCTGGTTGGGAACCTGAACGCGACCGTCCAGCGAAAGTTTTTCGCTGGGATTGACTTGTTCATGCAGGGAAAAGTCATTAACGCCGCCCACAGCCCCATCCCTGGTGTTTTCCAGTTCTCGAAATTTTGCCTCATTCCCATGCACCGCCCTTCCCCCGACCATGGCGTCCACCATTAAATCGGTCTGTGGCCCCTGGTTGGTGATTCCCCAATCGGCCCCCTGATCAATCCAGGCGCGCAACCGGCTGATTTGCTGCGGGGTCAACGGGTCGCCCCGGCCCACCGGGGGCATCTCCATGTCCGGTACCTGGCGGGCGACATAACGGAGCAGCAGGCTGCTGCGACTGTCGCCCGGCACCACATCGTTGGTGTTTTCATTGCCGCCTTGCAGGGCGGAAGCCCGGTTATCCAAGCGAAAGTGGCTCCGGGGTTTCTCCGGACCGTGACAACGCATGCAGGACAAGGCGAAAATCGGCTGGATGTCGCGGTCAAAATCAATTTTCTCCGTCACGGGCTGGGTGGGCGGACCGGCCTGAAGGTCGGCGGCGGACACCATTGGGCCGGTCGCGCAGCATAACACCAGCCAGCCGGTCCGCAGCGCGAATGGGTTGTGGCATCCAGGGATCATCTCGGGGCGATGCGTTAATACCTCAGTCGGGGGTCCACATTGGAGCCATGAACCGCCGTATGGCAGCCGGCCGTCCAGCAGGTTCCCATTTGGAGGAAGGTGGTGTGATCCAGGTTCCCGATGTAAATGCGCTGGTTGACGGATTGGGTTTGCGCATGGCAGCGGAGGCAAAGGTTGGGATCACTGGTCACAAGCAGTTTCTGGTTGATCGAACCATGCGGGTTGTGGCAGGTCACGCAGCCTTCCCGCAGGGCGTCATGTTCAAACACAAAGGGCCGGGTTTGGTCCCGATGGCATTGGGCGCAATTCTCATTCGCCCGCGCCATGGCCAGTCCGCCGGCGGGTTTGAAGAGGTCGTCTCCGTGCGGGTCATGGCACTGCCCGCAATTCATTTGCCCGTCAACCACCGGATGGTGCTGGGGCAGGGCAAATTCAGCCTGCACCTCCAGATGACACTGAAAACAGGCGGCTGAATCCCGGCCGGGATTGATGATCCACCGGGCGTTGCCGCCGGATTCAATGTGCCGGCTGCCGGGGCCGTGACAGGATTCGCAGCCGGTTTGACCCGCCAGGGCGGCATCGCCACGGTCAAACCGGCCATGCGGACTGGCGGGAAACATGCGGACGATGTCCGCGTGACAATCCCGGCAGGCGGTGTTGCCGACGACATGGGCGCCGGGGATTTCCAAGGGCGCAATCACGACGCCCGGCCCGGTGGAGCAGGAAACGAGCAGGACGGCCACCCCGGCGGGCAGGCCCACGGCCAGCAGCAGAGCCACAGTGCGTTTCGGATTCAATGGGGGTTGGCGGTGAGGTTTGGCTGGTTGGTGCCGGTCGCCGCCTTGAGAATTTGCGTGACAATATCGCCGGAAATATCTCCGCCCATCGGAAAAACCATCTGCAACCGGCCGGCGGCATCCACGATCAGGGTGCGAAAATTGTGTTTGAAGGCGCCGGAATCCGGGGTGTAGTCCACGCCGGAAATCCGGGCGAGTTCCTTGATGTCAGCCGGTGATCCGGTCAAAAAACTCCATTCATCCGGGTGATATTCATAGCTGTCACCGTAGGCCTTCAACATGGCTGGGGTATCAAACCCAGTGTCGAAGGAAATCGAAAGAAAATGCCAGTTGGCGGGCGCCTTTGGGAGCGCGCGCAGTTGCTTTGTCGCTTCCTGAAAATTCTTCGCCAGACGGGGGCAAAAATCCGGCAGCGGACAGCGGGTGTAAAAGAAGGTGATGGCCAGGGCCTGGCCGTGAAAATCATGCAGCGTTACTTTTTGTCCAAGTTCATTGGTCAGGGGATAATCCATGAAAGAGCCGACCGGTGACGGGGCCGTTTGCGGGCCGGCGGGCGGGCGGTCATGATCCACCGGGGCGGTGCCCACTTTGTGGATTTTATCCACCCAGCTTTCTTCCTTGGTGACGGTCAGTCGGAAAGAGACTTCGTCTCCGGGATGAAGACCGGCCAATAGTTTGGGGTCTCTGACCTTGAAAGGCATGGTCATGGCGGCCATGAAATTGGAAATGGCCTCGTGCTTGATCACCACCGTCTGAAAATCCGGCGGGAGTTCCTGAATCACCCCGCGGGCCGGGAAAGTCCGGGGGTTGTCGGTCACTCCAACTTGTGTCAATGACCCTTCCCCCGCCACAGTGAGGACGGAAATCAGCCAGGCCGATAGAATGACTCCCGTTGCCAATGAGCCTGCATTCATAAATCAATGATTCGTTGGACCTCAAGGATTGGGCAGGCGTTCGACCCGGTAAAACTCCGGGTTGTTGGTCGCCTGATCATCCTCGAAAATCATGGGACTGCCCGCCGCCTGGTTGGTGGACAGTGAAACCCAAACCGGGGCCGTCAAATTGGTGGTCGCTTGCACTACGTAACGCAACCCGGCATTGGCGGTGTAGCTGAACTGAAACGCACCGGCCGAATGCTGCAGGGTGCCAAGGGTGGCGGGCACGGGAGTCACCACGCTGATCGTCAGGGAATTGGTGGTGGCAACCCCCAGATTATCCGTGGCAATCGCGGCCAGAGTGTAAGTGCCGGCGGCGAGGTTGTTGGTGATGGCGGCGTACGGCGATGCGGTCCGGTTGGACACCACCGTGGAGCCGACCAGGAATTGGACACTGGTCACCGTGCCGCCGGGGGACGAGACCGAGGCCTGAATGGTGACATTGGCCGGGGCACTCAGCACAGTACCACCGCCGGGGTTGGTGATGGCCACCGCCGGGGGCGCATCCACGATGATGCTGACGGAATTGGTGTTCTTCTCACCCACATTATCTGCGGCCACCGCCGAAAGGGTGTAATCACCCGCCGCCAGATTGTTGGTGGAGGCGTTGAAGGGAGCCGAGGTCACGTTGGTCAGCACCGTGCTGCCAATCAGGAATTGCACATTGGTAACGGTGGCGTCTGAATCCGAGGTGGTGGCATGAATCGTGACATTGGCGGGGGCGCGGAAGACCGCTCCCGCAGCGGGATTGGTGATGGTCACCGTGGGCGGCACATTGGGGGCGGCGGCAACCGTCACTGAGCCAACCATGCCGCAGCAATCCGCGTGAATGGTGCATTCATACGGAAATGACCCGGCCGTGGTGAATGTATGCGAGAAAGTGACCGGACCATTTTCGGTGGGCGAAGCCGTCCAAGCCTGGGTACTGCTGTCACTGGTCACATTATGCTCATCGGAGCCACTGGGCCAGGTCCAAAGCACCGTGTCATTGACATTGACGCTGACCGAGGAAGGTGAAAAGAAGTCGTTTTCCACGGATACATTGACAGTCGCACCATGGGTGTCCAGCGGTCTGGCGAGGCAAAGCAAGGCTGCGATGGCGGCAATACTGTATATCTCTGGCAGTGATTTCATATTCATACCCTGTTAAGAAGAACGAAGCGTGAAAAGGTTCCCCAATATCTTGGCCGTCCCGGGGGTGCGCTTCATTTGGAAAAATGGCTATTGCAATTACAAATGAAAGAGATAAGTTAAAATGGGTAAATGCGCAGGCATGCCAGACTTGGACCCGGACCGGCTTTTGCATGATTAATTCGAGTACAACCAGGTTGCGTCCGCACTCCGCCCGGAGGGATCCCCCGGGTTTCACGCTGATCGAGTTGCTGGTGGTGCTGGCGGTCACCGGCATCCTGGCGGCGTTGTTGCTGCCCACGCTGGCCAAAGCCCGCGGGCGGGCGGAAGCCATGGGGTGTTTGAACAACACCCGCCAGCTCGCCCTGAGCTGGCTGCTGTATGCGGATGACCACGACGGCGCGCTGCCCTACAATCTGGTTTTATACGGCACCTCCCTGCGGACCAACCTCAACTGGGTCAACAATGTCATGACCTGGGATTTGAGTTCGGACAACACCAACCCGGCCACGATCACGCAGGCGAGCCTGGGCTATTACATTAACAATCCGACGGCCTCCCTCTGTCCCTCGGACCGAGCTCTCAGCACCGTTCAAATGGCGGCGGGCTGGACCCAACGAATCCGCAGTTATTCGATGAACGCCATGGTGGGAAATGTGGGTCCGTACACCGCGAACGGCTACAACATCAACAATCCCACCTACCAGCAGTACTTTAAGCTCTCGCAGATCACCCGGCCGGCGGACATCTTTGTGTTTCTCGACGAGCACCCGGACAGCATTAATGACGGCTATTTTTTAAACAAGGATGCCGGCCCGGCGAACCAGCCCCCCAGTTATGGTCCGTCCTCGTACACGACCGGCGGCAATCAGGAATGGCTGCATTTGCCGGCTTCGTACCACAACCGGAACGCCGCTTTTTCCTTCGCAGACGGGCATGCGGAGCTGCACCACTGGGTGGACGGGGAGACGGTGCAGCCGATCCAGCCGGACGTCCCCTATCTGCCCGTGGCCATTACTTCAAGCGGGATTGACTTTCAGTGGGTGCTGAGTCACATGAGTTTCCAAATAAACTAAAGAAACCGGCGGAGCGTGGGTTCATCGGCGGTGGTGGCGAGCAGATAGAGTTTGCCGTCCTGGCGCCACACGGCGGCGGTCAAGCGGCTGATTTTGGTGAATTGCGGTGACGGACCGGCGGGGGCTCCCCGGAGGGCGGTCTCATCAATGACAAACAGCCACAAGTCGCTCAACGCGCCGTTGGAGAGGGGCCGGCCGGTGCGGAAACAGAGCATGGAGATTTTTGTGCCCTGCCAGTTTTCGATGGCGCAGCCGGCCAGGCCGGCCTGTTGGAGCGCGGCGGGCAACCGATAATCGGCCGGGGCCTGATTTTGGGCGAGATAGGCGCGGATTGGAACGGGATCGTTGGTGATCACATCCATGCCGTACCCCCGCAGGGCCAGGGCGGCCATTTGCCGTTGGTAAACGGCGAAGCCGGCCCCCTCCGGCGGGTGCGGTCGGAGCCAAAAGGGCAGCCCGATCAACACGGCCAGCGCGGCGGCGGCCGCCAGCAGAATTGACGGCCGCCGCCAGAAAATAAGATTCCGCCGGGCGCGGTGTTCGGAAATAATTTGCGCGCGCAAGCCGGCGGGGGCGGTGATTTTGCGGAATTGCTGGCGGACGCGATCCTGTTGCGCGCCCTGTTTGGCGAGCCAGCGGCCGAGTTCCGGGTCCGACCCGGCCAGCGCCAGGGCTTCGGCGATCTGCGGATCTTCCGCATCCGAAGTGCCCGGACGGTACCGCCGCAATAATTTTTCCGCTTCGTCGCGATTCACAAATCATCCTTCTCTTCACTCACCGGTTTTTGATGGGGTGGAACTTTCTGATCCGTCAGCAGCCGGTGCAGCCGCTCCAACCCGCGGGCCAGCCGGGATTTGACCGTCCCCAGCGGCACACCCAGGATTTCGGCGATTTCCTTATAGGAATAATCCTGCAAATAAAAGAGGGCCACGGGCGCCTGGTGGGCTTCATCGAGCGCGGCCAGGGTGGCGAGGACCAGGTCGGTGTCCAGCCGGCTGGTGGCCACGGGTTCGATGACCGGCAATTCGGCCCCGGCAAATTCGAGTTCCAAATGAGGGAAGCGCGTCTGCCGGCGGCGGAGGCCCAAAAATTCCCGGTGCAGGGTCGTGAACAGCCAGGTTTTCACTTTTGAGGCGTCGCGAAGCTGGTGGCCTTTGGCGGCCCAGACACAAAACGCCTGCTGCACCAAATCGCACGCCCCCGCCTCCTCGCGGGTGAGGCTGAAGGCGAATTGGTAGAGCGGCTCATAATACTCGGCCACCAGATTTTCAAAATCCCGGCCATTGTCCATAACATATCATCCATTGTACGAGGCGGCCCCGCCCGAAAGGTTCCCACAGCTTCACACAATCTCCAGCGGACACTTGGGCACGGCGTCCAGAAAGGCCTGGCCGTATTTTTTGCTGAGAATGCGGTTGTCCAGCACCACGACGATGCCGGAGTCGGTCTTGGTGCGGATCAGGCGGCCCACGCCCTGGCGGAATTTCAGGATGGCCTCCGGCAGGGAAAATTCGGCGAAGGAATTTCCGCCGCGCGCCTCGATGGCCTCGATCCGGGCTTCGATCAGCGGATGATCGGGCACGGCGAAGGGCAGCCGGGTGATGATGACATTGCTCAGCGCCTCGCCGGGGACATCCACGCCCTGCCAGAAACTGTCGGTGCCGAACAGCACGGAGTTCACGTCCTCCTTGAATTTTTCGAGCATGGTGGAGCGGGGCGTGCCCGTGCCCTGGACCAGGCAGACGAGGTCGAGCCGGTCAAAGAACGGCTGCATGAGGTCGGCGACCTCCTGCATGAGCTTGTAGCTGGTGAAGAGGACAAAGGCCTTGCCGTGGGTTTCGGTGACAAAATGCCGGATCCAATGAATGAGCGCGTCGCGATAACCGGCCTCGCGGGGATCGGGCATTTTTTGGGCGACAAAAACGCGCATTTGCTGTTCATAGTTGAAGGGGGTGCCCACCTGCAATTGGACGGCGGCTTCGGCCCCGACGCGCCTGATGAAATAATCCAGCGGGGCCGGGACGGGCTTCCGGCCGGTCCGCACGGCATTATCCTGTGATTTTGACAGGCTGGAAGCCGGTGCCACACTGGCCGCCGAGACTCCCAGGGTGGCGCTGGTCATGATGACGCTGGTGTCGCTGCCGAACAGGCGGCGGCGCAAATATTCCGCCACATCCACCGGCGCGGCGTTCAGGGTGAGGTTCTTATGGAGCTTGCCGGTGCGTTCCACCCAGTAAACATGCTCCCGGGCGCCCTGTTCGAGGAAGAGTTTTACTTCATCGCGCAGCTCGGCCAGCCGGCGGTTGGATTCCACGAGTTCCTGGCCGATTTCCTTGTCCGGACTGGTTTTGACCAGTTCGCTGACGGCTTCGCGCAGGCGCTGGATGGGCAGGGTGAGGGTGTCCGGCACGAGCTCGGGCCGGCGGATGCGCAATTCGCTCCAGGCCCGCTTGCGCGCCGAGGGGTCGCCGCCGGAGAATTTGGGTTTGACGCTCTGCTGGATTTCCCCGCAGGCGGCCTCGACTTTTTCAAAGAACTGGTCGGATTCATCGAGAATATCCGAGACCAGTTTGATGGCGTTGCCCCGGACGAGGGTGGCGAGCAGGCCTTTTTGGGTGCGCGGGTTATACAGCCGGTTGAGGGCCCAATGCACCTGGGAACTGGAGACGCTCAGGCCGATGTGGCGGGAGGCGACGTGTTCCATGGTGTGGGCCTCGTCGAAAATGACGAAGTCATTTTTGAAGAGGATGCCGCCCGCGAGATCCTCGTCCACGCCGCCGAGCAGGGTGAAGAACAGGGTGTGGTTCACCACGAGGACATCCGCAGCCATGATGCGGTTGCGGGCGCGCTGAAAGAAGCAGACGCCATTGTCCCGGGCGAAATCGGATTGATGCCCGCAGATTTTGGGGGAACACAAGCCGCGTTCGGAGCAGACCTGGGCCCAGACTTTGGGGTCCGGCTCGGTCTCGAAATCCGAGAGGCTGCCGTCGCGGGTGGTGCGGGACCATTCATAAATGCGCTGCAACTCCGCGCTCTCGGAGGAGGTGAAGAGGTTGCCGGATTGTTGCATGGCCTTGTGGAGGCGGCGGGTGCAGAGATAATTCGCCCGGCCCTTGAGCATGGTGAAACTGAACTTCACGGGTTCAGGCAGCGCGGCGAGCACGCCGGTGAGCATGGGCAGATCCTTCTCCGTGAGCTGCTCCTGCAGGTTGATGGTGTGGGTGGAGATGACGGCCTTTTTCTTGTGTTCCACCGCGAACAGAATGGCGGGAATCAGATAGGCCAGGCTCTTGCCGACGCCGGTGCCGGCCTCCACGGCCAGGTGGCCGCCGTCCTGCAACGCGCGGGCCACGGCCACGGCCATCTGCTGTTGCTGCGGGCGGAATTCAAAATTCCTGGCGCGCGACAGGATGCCGGTGGGCGAAAAGACTTCCTCCACCTGGGAAACCAGATCGGCCCCGGCGGGATGGGATTCAATGAACGAGATCATTTCAACCCATCTGACTGGACAGGATCACCTTCAGCGTGGAGGAGGCCCCGGGGGCGAGCGTGATTTGATTTTGCCCGATATTGCCGGACTCCACACAAATCATCCGGTGATATTCCTCGTCGCCGAAATCCGGCATGGCCTTGGACTTGGCGACCCAGGGATTCCACACCACCGTGGAGAGGGAACCGATCTTTTCCACGCGGATGGTGCGCTTCAGGCTGGCATCCTCGATGATAACCGTCTGCGGGGCGTCCAGAAACAAGCGGTCCACTTCGGAATCAACGTGGATGGCCTTGCCCGTTTCCTCTTTTTGAGCGGTCCCGCCCACGCGGTCGGAATAGGTCAGGCCCTTCAACCCGCGCACCGCGACGGCGGCGATGTCGCCGACCGTAAAATAGGAGTGCAGACATTCCTCAAAAACCAGGGGCGCGTCGGAATGGTTGGTGACGTGCAATTCCATGGTGAGGGTTTCGCCCACGGTCACCAGGAATTCCACCTTGCCGGGGAATTCGGTCTCCCCGCCGGCTTTTTCCGACAGGCGCAGGCGGACGCTCACGCGCCCATCCGGCGCCGCGCTGGTGGCGGCGAGATGCCAGTCGGTCAGGCGCGCAAACCCGTGTGACGGGGCGTCCGGGCGCGAGCCGAACCAGGGAAAACAAATGGGCACGCCGCCGCGGATTGGTTTGCCGGCGACGAACTGGCTGGCGGCGCTCATCCAGAGCAACGGCGGCTCGCCGGTTTTTTGGAAGCCGGTCATGTGGGCTCCGTGCAGATAGATTTCGGCCGTGGCCGCCGGCGTGGTGACCGTCAGCCGGGGCAGGCCGCCCTGCCCGGCGGAGATGGCGACCGCACCGGAGATTTCGTGGTGTTTCAGTGAATCAAGATTCAAGGTGGTATCCATAATATTAAACACTCATCCAAACAAATCCATTTGGGGCGTCGGCGCCAGCTTTTTCAGCTTGTCCCGGTTCTCCTGCCGCCGGGGCGGGCGCACATTGCCTTCCGGCGTCAGCTCTGATTCCTCGAGATTGGCCAGGATTTCCCTGGCGCGTTCCAGCACCGCCCTGGGCACGCCCGCCAGCCGGGCCACCTGGATGCCGTAGCTCTTGTCCGTGCCGCCGGCGACGATTTTGCGGAGGAACACGATTTGATCGTGCCATTCGCGCACGGCCACGTTGAAATTTTTGAGGCGCGGCAGGCGGGCGGAAAGTTCCGACAACTCGTGGTAATGCGTGGCGAACAGCGTTTTGGCCCCCGCCTGATTGTGCAGATATTCCACAATGCTCCACGCCAGGCTCAGCCCGTCAAACGTGCTGGTGCCGCGCCCGATTTCATCCAGCACAATCAGGCTGCGGGCGGTGGCGTGGTTCAGGATGTTGGCCGTCTC
>CAZUBG010000160.1:0-13387 GCA_964618545.1 uncultured Bifidobacteriaceae bacterium
TGGCCATCGCGCCCTCATCGGTGGTGTCGAAGGAATAGGCGTCCTTCATGATGAACTCCTTGGCGCGCATCAGACCAAAGCGCGGGCGGATTTCATCGCGAAATTTGAGGCTGACCTGGTAAAAATTCTTGGGCAACTGGCGGTAGGAATTGATTTCATTGGCGGCCAGGGTGGTGATGACCTCCTCGGCGGTGGGGCTCAAAAACCATTGGCGGCCGGAGCTGTCCTTGACTTTGAAGAGAACATTGCTGGCGGTTTGGGCGCGGCCGCTCTGCTCCCAGATTTCCGTTGGCTGGAGGGCGGGCATGAGGACTTCAATCGCGCCTGCACGATCCATCTCCTCGCGGATGATCTGCTCGATTTTGCGCAACGAACGCAGGCCGAGCGGGAGAAAGGTGTAAACGCCGCCGGCGAGCTTGCGGATCAGTCCGGCCCGGAGCAACAGCTTGTGCGAAACGATTTCCGCGTCCGCCGGAGCGTCGCGGAGCGTCGGAATCAACGATTGTGTCCACTTCATGTTTGTTGAGGGTAAGCGAAAACTGGGGGTGAAATGAAGTTTTTTGTTTTTGACCCGCAGCCTGGGTCAGAAATGGTCGGACGTTTTTGAGGGACAACCTCAGAGCGCGAGGCGCGGATAGCCATTGAAAATGGCCGCCAGTCCGCCAACGACCGCGAAATCCACCTTGCCAGCGGCGAGGGCGACCAACAGTTTTTCGAACTGGGAAGTAATCTCCCTCGGCTCGGGCGAGTGATCCATGCGCGTGTTGTTTGAGAAAGCGCGTCAATCCTCCGGATTCGCCAACCGCCGCGAAAGGGTGAGTGGACGTCCCGCCACCTTGCGGACCGGCTGCTGCATTCGTTCAATTTCCGCTTCCATGCGCGTCAACTTAACCCCGGCCAAGGGGATGGTCATCCCGGGAGGCACCCGGCCTGCTATGGTTCCTGCGCCGTTTTGACGACCTGCTCAAACGCGGGTTTGGGCTGGCCGTTGCGGTCGAACAGCAGCGGATAATTGGCCCGGTCGTGAGTGTTGAGCCACGAATCCCCGTCGGTCACCCCCCAGAAGGTCACGCGCGAAATCTCGGCGCGGTGGTTCAGAAAGACGCGGAACAACTCGCCATAACGCCGGGCCAGCGCCTGTTGCTGGACTTCCGGCAGGCCATGGGCGAATACATTCGCGTCGGCGGCTGACCGGGCATTGAGCGCAATGTCCGCTGTGCGGTTATGCTGGGTGGCCGGCACAATATCCACGTCCAGTTCGGTGATCATCACCCTGACCCCCAGTTTGGCAAAGGCGGCGATGGTGGCATCCTCCTGATCCGGAGTCGGCCAGTCCATCTTGACATGGTCTTGCAGGCCAATGGCGGTGATCGGAATCCCCTCGGCCTGAAGTTTTTTGATCAAGGCAATGGCCCCGTTGCGCTTCGGCTCATTTTCCAGTGAATAATCATTATAATGCAACTGCGCCTGAGGATCGGCTTCATGAGCGTATTGAAACGCCTTCTCAATGTAATCTTCGCCAATGATGCGTTTCCACGGCGATTCCCGCAGGGATCCATCCTCGTTCAAGGCCTCGTTCACCACGTCCCAACCCTGGATGCGGCCCCGGTAACGCCCCACCACGGTGCGGATGTGTTCGCGCATCCGCTGCAACAATACCGCGCGGGTCACGGGCTGGCCGACGCCGTCCTGAAACACCCAGGCCGGGGTCTGATGGTGCCAGACCAGCGTGTGCCCGATGATAAACATGTGGTTCTCCTCACCAAATTTGACATAAGCATCCGGGCCGGCAAAATCAAACCGTCCCGGCTCGGGATGGACCGATTCCCATTTCAAAATATTCTCCGGCGTGATGGAATCAAACTGGCCGCGGATAATGGGATCGCCGCGCCGGTCCAGCCCTTCAAACTGCGACTGATTGACGGCCACGCCAATGAGAAAGTCCTTTTGATAAGCCTGCTTGAGGGTCATCGGTCCCGTCGAAGGGGGATGCTGACTGGCACAGCCCGCCAGGAGTCCGGCAAGGGCGAAACCCAGCGGGGTGAGATTTTGTTTCATAAGATTTTTCGTTCAGACGATTGGGCCGGCGCGTTGTGAGCGGCGGCCGGTGAGTTCATCCGCCATTTGGATCGTCATCCTTTTGTTGATCTGACAGCAAATCAGCAACAGGGTGCAGGCCCCGAAGAGCAGTCCGACGATCAGCCCGCTGCACACGCGGAAGCCTTTCGGATTGAACGTCGCCCCCAGCCCGATCGGCTGCGAAAAACTCGTCGCGCCGATCGCCGCAGGGCCGTGCAAACATTCCTCGTGGAAAATCACCGGGATGCCCAGTCGGGCGTGTTCCGCAAAAAACTTCTGGATCACGTTGGTCAATTCCGCCGTTTCGCACGGCCCCTTGCCCTTGCCCGCATCCGTCGGCTTGCTTCCCGCGTCACTGGGCCGGGCCACCTGCCCAAGCCCGCAGCCGTTTCCAAAATGCTTCTTCGCCTTCTTTAAATCAAAATCGCCGTTCGCATCCTGGAGTTTTGTGGTTTTTTCCTGCCAGAGGCACACCATTTGCGCCGCCTTTTCCTCCAGCGTCATTCGCGCCAGCAGATCCTTCACCCGGCTGATGACGGGGGCGTCTGGATTTTTGTACACGGGAACCGGAACGGCGGATGCTTTCTTCATGCAGTGTTTCAACCAAGCTGGTTCGGATCAACTTCCGCCAAGTTCCTGGATGCCGAGCCTGATTTCAATGGCAATCTCATGGAGAATAACACACTGTTGAGTGGGAAGTACTTGTATTGCCTCAGCGCAACATAAGATACGTTCACGTAACTGTTTGGCGGGATTCCTACATAAATGTGACTTTCTGCACCACCGCCGGTTTTTAAATCTTGACTGGTCGGTCCCTTTTCTCCTTTATGATCACGGCTTTTGGACACCCCGCACAAACGGGGACGCCCTGTTTCAATTGGCTTCAAATTTGCTCGTTTGGCAGGCGTTGATCGCGCCGGCTGAAATGTCCGGGGGATTTACTGGCTGACCTTCGCCCCTTCGGCGGATCGGATGGTGACGAGGTCAAAATTGGGATCCCGGCAGTGCGATGATTCCACTTCGGGGCGGGAAGACGGCCAGGGCATGATGAAACTAAACATTAAAATTAAAAATATCCGGGGCGCAATGACGGGTGACACTTCGATTACGGTGGACACCCTGACCGGAGGTCTACCCTTGAACCCTGTGTTTTTTGGTCGGCAGGATTTTTCTGCGCTGAAAAAAGCGCATGAATAAATTGGCCGAAGGCAATCAGGTCGGTGACCTCCGTTCCGCACCCGCCCCTGACGCCGGCCCGGCCGGCGAATCTTCCCCCGGGCCGGCCCGGGGGCGTTATCTCGCGTTCTTAACTCTGGGGGCGCTCGGGGTGGTCTATGGCGACATCGGCACCAGTCCGCTGTACGCCTTTCAGCAGTGTTTTGCCGAGAGCAACTCCCTGCCCGTCACGCGCAACAATGTGCTGGGCATTCTTTCGCTGATGTTCTGGTCCCTCATCCTGATCGTTTCCATTAAATATTTGGGCTTGGTGATGCGGGCGTCCAACAAGGGCGAAGGCGGCATTCTCGCCCTGCTCTCCCTCGCGTTTCCGAACCGTTCGTCCAAGCTGGGCCGCAGCAGCGCCCTGCTGATTGCTCTGGGCGTGTTCGGGGCGGCGCTGCTTTACGGCGACGGCATGATCACCCCCGCCATCTCCGTGTTAAGCGCCATGGAAGGCATCAATGTGGCCACCCCCGCGCTCCAGCACCTGGTCATTCCCCTCACCATCCTCACCCTGGTGGGACTGTTCGCCGCGCAAAGCAAGGGGACCGGACGGGTTGGCGCGGTCTTTGGGCCGGTAATGATGATTTGGTTTGGCGCGCTGGCCCTCCTGGGGGTCGGTGGCATCCTCCAATCCCCGGAAGTGCTCAACGGGCTGAATCCGTGGTTCGGCGTGCGCTTTTTGCTGCACAGCGGCTGGACGGGTTTTGTCGTGCTGGGGGCGGTGTTTCTGGCCGTGACCGGCGCCGAGGCATTGTACGCGGACATGGGGCACTTCGGCATCCGCCCCATCCGCATCGCCTGGTTCACCGTGGTGCTGCCGGGCTTGTTTTTGAACTACCTCGGCCAGGGCGGACTCGTTTTGCATGATCCGAAGTGCATCGAAAACCCGTTCTACCTGCTGGCTCCCCACTGGGCCTTGTTTCCCCTGGTGATCCTGTCCACGGCGGCCACCGTCATTGCCTCCCAGGCGTTGATCTCCGGCGCTTTTTCACTCACGATTCAGGCCGTGCAACTGGGTTATCTGCCGCGCATCGCCGTCAAACACACCTCCTCCCGCGAACGCGGCCAGATCTATCTGCCGCACGTAAACTGGTTCTTGCTGGTGGCCTGCGCCGGCCTGGTCCTGGGCTTTCGCACCTCCTCCAACCTCGCCTCCGCCTACGGCATCGCCGTCACCCTCACCATGATCACCACCACGGGCTTGTTCTATTGCGCCGCCCGGCGGCTGTGGAACTGGAGCCCCTGGCGCGCCGGCCTGGTGTGCAGTGTGTTCCTGGCGGCCGAAGGCGTTTTCCTGGCGGCGAATTTGTTGAAGGTGGTCAACGGCGGCTGGTTTCCCCTGGCCGTCGGGCTGGTGATTTTCATTTTTATGATCACCTGGAAGCGTGGACGCCAGTTGGTCTGGGAAAAACTGCGGCCCGCCTCCATGCCGCTGGAAATGTTTCTCGTGGATGTCTCCCTCCAGAAACTGCCCCGCGTGCCCGGCACGGCCGTCTTCATGTCCGGCAATCCCGAAGGCACACCCATCACCCTGCTCCACAATCTCAAGCACAACAAAGTCCTCCACCAGCGCATTCTCATGCTGACCATCCTCACCGAGGAAGTTCCGGTGGTGCCCCCCGCCCGGCGCTGCGAAGTCGAGCTGTTGGCGCCTGGGTTTCAGCGGGTCATCGCTCGCTACGGTTTTATGGAGGAACCCAACGTCCCTGAATTGCTCGCGAACGCGCCGCTGGCCGGGCCCGATTTTAACTTGAATCAAACCACCTTCTTCCTCGGTCGCGAAGTCGTCGTTCCGGTCAAATCCCCGCTCATGTCGCGCTGGCGGCAGTGGGTTTTCGCCCTCATGTCGCGCAACGCGCAATCCGCCGGCTCGTTCTACCGCATTCCCACCAATCGCGTCGTCGAACTCGGCATGCAGGTGGAAATCTGACCCGGCGGTCAGGCTGGCCGCCAATCTGCCGGGAGCCCTCCGGCTGCGCCACCCCCCTTGTCGCCGGGTTCACAAGTTCCACGGGCAGCCGCCACTCCGGCCCTTCGGCCTCCCGAAATCCTCGCTTGGAAACACATGATTCCACCGGTCAAGGCCGCCTTTTGCCACCTCCCTCCCAGGCCACATTTTTGTAATTCCCCACCAAAAAACCCACATTAATGTGGTTTGTTTTAAGAACAACAACCGAAATATTATCTTATACACCGCATTAACGTCTGTGTATCTTCCTGATACTCAACACCTTGCAAACGCACATTAGAAAAACATAAGGAAACCGCCCCTCTTGGCACCGCATCTGCATAAGTGATCGCCCATAAGGCTTGATCGCTGTTCATGTTTTCTTATGCGAATATTAGACACACACAAAACCGGGGCGTCGGGCGGGAATAAAAAATCCCCGCGCCCCCCCCCGCCTCCCCCGGCCTCCTCGCGTGGCGCGGAAAAACCCTCTTTGCGGCCGTAAATCCTGAAATCGAGGCCTCGTTATGAAACGAATTGAAGCCATCATCAAGCCTTACAAATTGGAGGAGGTCCAGGACGCCCTGGGCGAAGCCGGCATCAACGGAATGACCGTTTGTGAGGTGCGGGGATTGGGCCGGCAGCGCGAACTGACGGAAACCCGCGGCGGCGGCTCCTCCCTCGTGGATTTCCTGCCGAAACTCAAAATTGATTTGGTGGTCGCCGATAAAAACGCGGATCGAGCGGTCAGCGCCATCATTAAATCCGCCAAGACGGGCAGAATCGGGGATGGAAGAATTTTCATCTCCACCGTCGAGCAGGCCGTCCGCATCCGCACCGGGGAAAAAGGAGTGATTGCCGTCTAGCCCCGGTCAACCAAAAACCAAACAAACAAACGCGAAAAACACAAACACAAAAAATATGGCTAATGAACCAACATCATCGAACCGGGGCAACCAACCCGCCACCAAGGGCACTCTGGGATTAACCGGGCTGACCATCAATGCCATGGCGTTGATCGCGCCGGGCGCCTTCCTGTGGCTGACCTATCAGGAGCAATCCCTTTATGGGGCCCCCATGGCCGGTTGCGCCATGTGGATTGGCCTGCTGGCCGCCCTCCTGCTCTGCTTCGCCACCGCCATCAGCTACGCCGAACTGTCCAAACTCTACCCTGGGGCCGGGTCTTCCTACCTCTATGCCGAACAGACGTTCCTCTCCAAGACCCGCGCCTATAAATTCGCCCGCATTGCCAAATTCTTCACCGGCTGGGCCAGCCACTTGTATTACTGGGTTTATCCCGGCCTGATGGTCGGCGTGACCGCCATCATCGCCGGCTATCTGGCGAACCAGTTCTGGCCGGACACCTTCAGCGGCAATTATAACAGCCCGCTGTTCATGTGGCTCTTCTGCATCGGCTTCTCGCTGCTGGTCGGGTACATCGCCTACCGCGGCGTAAACGGCAGCACCGCCGTCAACATGGGCATCAACGTCATCCAGATCGCCGCCCTCGTCGTCTTCGCCGTCATGGCCATCGCCTATCGCGCCAATCATCCGCAGGGCTCCGTCGGCTGGCATCTCTCCAACGGCACCCCGGTGAGCTACAATGTGGATCAGGTCAGCGTGCTGGACGACAAGAATCAGCCCGTCCAGGACACCTGGGCCGATGGTTCGCCCAAAGTCGCGCAGGACGCCAACGGCAAGGATCTCCTTGGCAAGGACGGCAAGCCCGTGCCTGCCATCAAACAGCAGGACCGCCAGGTCACCGCCGACGACCTTGACAAGACCAAAAACACCGACGCCGTCCTGTTGGGCTCCTTGACCGCCCTGGGCCTCGGCGTGGGCGACCCCTACCCGGTCTTCCAAAAGGACGATGCCGGCAAATACAAGCTGGATAAAAGCGGCCACGCCATCACCGACCCCTTCCTCCTGAGCTACAAGCCCGAAGACGCCGTCACCGGCAAACCGGGCGACGCGAAAGATCCCCAAACCTTCAACTTTCACACCTCGGCCGTCTCCGTCCTCGTGCCGCACAAGTTCAGCTACGTGTTCATTCAGGCCTGCATCGCCATTCTCCTGCTCGTCGGATTCGAATCGGTGACTTCCATGGGTGAAGAGGCGAAAAACCCCAAGAAGGACATTGGCCGGGCCGTGCTGTTGTCCCTCGTGATCCAGGGAGCCGTCTGCTACCTCTTCGAGTATTTCGCCGCAAACTACTTCCTGAACAGCGGTTACACCGTTTCCAATGCCGGGGCCTCCGGCGCGCCGCTGGGCGACATGATGGTGCTCGTCGGCACCTGGCTGTTTGGCAGCTATGCCGCTGGCCGGGCGTTCATGCTCGTGCAGGCCTGCACCGTGTTCCTGGCCCTGATCGGCACCACCCTCGCCTGCATCAACACCGGCGCCCGGGTCACGTATGCCATGGGGCGCGACGAAGAATTGTCCCAGCGCTTCGGCTTGCTTCACCAGCGCACCCTCTCCCCGCACCGCGCCATTTGGACCCTGGTCGTCATCTCCATGGTCATTGGCATCATCACCACCGTGGCCTATCTCGGCGGCACCACCCCGTCGCCGTTGGACAAGCATAACTTCTGGTACAGCTTCGGCATCTTTAAGCCCGAATTCTATGCCACCTGCCCCAACACGCTGGTCTTCATCACCCTGATCAGCAACTTCGGCACGTTCCTGCTTTACATGACCACTTGTATTATCGCAATCGTGGCTTTCCGGGAACACCACAGCTTCAACGGTTTCAAACATTTCGTGGTGCCCGTCTTCGGCCTCCTGGCGAACCTTGGCTGCATGATCTTTTATCTGGTCGGCCCCTTCACCGTCAGCGGCATGAGCTGGAAAGAACCTTACATCGCCCTCGCAGTCGCGGCCGTCTGGGGCGTTTATGGCCTGATTTTCTTCAAAATCAGAAGCGCCAACCTGGGTCGCGAGATGATCCTTTCCGGCAAACCAGCATAATTGGCTGCCGGCAAAGCAAGCCAGCCCGGTCACTGTGAGGGTGGCCGGGCTGGTATTTTAGCAGCCGGTTTTCAAAATTGCGGCGGGCGGCGACCGCTCCTGCACTTGATGGGCGTTTCATGGCTCTCAAATCCCATGGCGGGGACGAGGCGCTTTCTTTGTACCGCAGACTTCCAAGTCTGCCGTATCGCGGGTTTTCCAACCCGCAGACCGTTCGCCAACCTGGCGCGCCCGCCCCACGGACCGGCCCGCCGATTCGGAAATCAGGGATCCAGCCGGTGGACCCCCCCGGGCGGGATGCGATCCGCCCCCACAAAATGCTTGTCAGTTGCCAGACCGTCCGGTGCTCCGGCCTTTCTTTTACCCCTGTGTTTGTCTAAATTTAAAACGGCGATGAAAATCAAATGCTTTCAACTGTCCAGCATCGGCACCGTCCGCGATCATAATGAGGATTTTGTCGCCTTCTGGGAGCCCGAGGATTTCCAGCAATTGCAGGCCGTCGGCAGCGTCGCCGTCCTGGCCGACGGCGTCGGCGGCGAAGGCAACGGCGACATTGCCAGCCGCCTGGCCGCCGAAACCACCCTCCAAATCTTTAAGGAATCCAAGCCCGGGAATTCCACCAACGACACCGTCCGTCGCATTTTCGACGAGGCCGCCGCCCGCATCTTTCAAGCCGCCCAAAAACAGGGCCGCATGTCCACCACCCTGCTCGTCACCGTCTTTCGCGACGACAAGGCCACCGTGGCCCATGTCGGCGATTCGCGCGCCTACCTCATCCGCGCCGGCAAAATCAAACGCCTCACCACCGACCATTCCTACACCACCCTCCAAGTCCGCCTGGGATTGCTCCTCGAACGCAACGCCATGACCAGCGAGCACCGCTCCACCCTCACCCGCAGCGTCGGCTCCGATCCCATTTGCCATTACGACATCAATACCGAGACCCTCGAGCAGGGCGATTTGATTTTGCACTGCTCCGACGGACTCTACGGGTTTGTCCTCGACGAGGAGATTTTGGACATCGTCGTCAAACACCACCCGGTGGAGGCCTGCAAACTGCTGATCGCCGCTGCGGAACATCGGCAGGCCAGCGACAACGTCTCCGTCCAACTCATCCAGGTCTGGCAGATCGAACGCGTGCTCCTCACCCAGAGTGACGCCGCCCAAACCCGCCGCGCCCAGGGCAATCACATCGCGATCGGACAATTGCTCGATGACCGCTTTGAAATCACCGATGTCATTGCCAAAAGCGGCATGGCCTCCCTCTACAAGGCCAACGACCGCGAAACCGGAACCGCCGTCGCCCTCAAAATCCCCTATTTGCAAATTGAAAGCGACCCGTCCGGCTTCGACCGCTTTCGCCGGGAAGAGGAAATCGGATTGAAACTCAGTCATCCCTATGTCCTGAAAATCCTGCCCGTGGAGAAGAAGAGCCGGCCCTACATCGCCATGGAATACCTCCAGGGCCAGACCCTCAATGAATTGCTGCGCAGTGTGCGGCCCCTCCCCGAACCCGACGCCGTGCAGATTGCCAGCCGCATTTGCACCGTCCTTTCCTACCTGCACCAAAACGGCGTCATCCACCGCGATTTGAAACCCGCCAACCTCATGCTCTGCAACGACGGCACCATCCGCATCATGGATTTCGGCATTGCGCGGGCCGAAAATTCCCGGCGGCTCACCTTTGTCGGGTTCACCCCCACCATGGGCACCCCCGATTACATGGCCCCCGAACAAGTCCGGGGCAGCCGCGGCGACCAGCGCACCGACATTTATTCCCTCGGCGCCATCCTTTACGAAATGACCACCGGCGAGCCTCCCTTCGCCGGCGACAGCCCCTATGTCATTATGAACGCCCGCGTCACCGGCGATCCCCAAGCGCCGCGAAAAACCAACCCAAAACTCACCCCCGTCATCGAGGAAATCATCCTCCACGCCATGGAACGCGACCCCAAGCGCCGCTACCAAACGGCTCTGGACATGCGCAGCGAGTTGGAGAATTACGAAGCCGTGGAGATGACCCACCGCCACACCCGTCTGCGGTCGCCCCAGGTCTGGAAATCCCACTTCCGAATGGTCCCGCTGATCCTTGGCTTCGTGCTGTTGCAGGGACTTTTGTTTTTGTGTCTCCTGCACTATTTCCGCCATAAACATTGAAGCCCTGAATTTCTTGTCCGCCGCCCGGTTTTTGCTAAGCTGCCCGCCATGCGAAATCTCTTGTTGGGCGGCCTGCTGGCACTGGCGGCCGCGGCCCTGTCGGTGGGCGGTGCGGAAATCAGAATTGATTTCCGTGATTCCGCCGGCGGCCTGGCGCCCACCAATTTTCACAGCGTCCTCGCCGGCGCCGGCCAGCCGGGCGCCTGGACCATCCTTTCCGATTCCGTCCCCCCGCTGCTCGCCCCGCTCTCCTCCCTCGCCACCGTCAACACCATGCGCCCCGTCCTCGCCCAGACCAGCCGGGACCAGACCGATGAACGCTTCCCCATCCTGGTTTATGACGACAACACCTTCAATGACTTCAAACTCACCACCCGGTTCAAAATCGTCAGCGGAACCGCCGAGCAAATGGCCGGGGTCGTCTTCCGTTTTCTCAACGCCTCCAATTTCTATGTCGTCCGCGCCAGCGCCCTCGGTCACAATGTCCGCTTTTACAAAGTGGTCAACGGCGTCCGCTCCGACCCCATCGGACCGCAAATGGACATCGCCACCGGCGTCTGGCACACCCTCTCCGTTCAGGCCGAAGGCAATAAAATCACCGTCTGGCTGGACCAAAACCCCGTCATGCCCACCCTCAGTGACATTACCTTCACCACCGGGAAGATTGGATTCTGGACCAAATCCGACGCCGTCAGTTACTTCAGCGATCTCACCATTGACTACACCCCCCTCATTCCCGCCGCCCAAACGCTGGTCAACAACACCGTCAAACGGGAATCCCGGCTGCTCGGCCTGCGCATTTACGCCCTCAACAGCCAGGGCCAGCCGCACATCATCGCCAGCAAGGATGAATCCGAAATCGGCCGCCCCGGGGACGAGGCCGACAAAGCCGCCATCACCGATGGCCGCGTCTCCTTTGGCCGGGAACCCGGCACCGTCGCCGTCTGGCTGCCCTATCGGGATCGCAACGGCGACCCCATGGCTTCCGTCTGGGTGCGGCTCAAATCCTTCTTTGGCGAGACGCAGGACCACGCCATCACCCGCGCCACCATGATCCTGAAACTCATGCAGGCGCAAATATCGAGCAGCGACGAGCTCTTTAAATAAATCCCCGCCCGGCGCTCAGACAAGCATCTCAGGGATGCGCCGGGATTTGCACTTCATCGGGCATCTTCACCAACGGCATTTCACCCGCATTGAGCCGCCGCACCCCGCCGACCACCACCACATTTCCCTGGTCATCCACCCCCAGTCGCGGACGGTGGTTGGCGTAATCATAAATATCCCGGCTGACAATCTCCCCCTGGGTGTCCACCACCGAGTAGCTGAACAACGAACCGCCGCTCTGGTACAGCACATGCAACTGGCTTTGGGGATCCACCTGCGCCTCCGGCGCACTGAACGAAACCAGCGGGCCGATGGGCTTGACCGAGTACACCCGCGCGTCCACCGGATCGCTCACCTGGACGTACAGGCGCAGTTGCGACATCTTATAATTGGCCTTGATCAGCGAATACCTCCGAACCTCCGGCTCATGGCCCGCTGAACCCGGCAGCCCAAAATTCTGGGACCACAGCACCGAGCCGTTGATCACATCAAACGACTTCGGCGTGCTCGCCACCTGCGCCCCCCACTCCTTGATGCGCAGCGTCGCCACAATGTGATAACGCCCCGACCGCGTCAGCATGAAGCTGGGGGCCAAATCCACCCGCTTCGTCGCCATCTGCGAGGAGGCCAGGTCAAACTCACCCGCCACCGGCACGTCTGAATTCTTCATCACCACAAACCCGTCCACCGAGTCCACCGTGAACGTCAGCCAGTCCCGCTCCGCCCCCAGATGCAGGGGCTGGCCCGAGAGGTTGGTGATTTTGACCGCCACCGGCAGCGCTTCCCCGGGCAGAAACTGGTCCTGATCCAGCACCACCTCCACCGTCACCTGCGCCCGGCCATTCAACATCAACCCGGCCAGAATTCCCAGCATCAACAACAGCTTTTTCATTTGAATGGCCCCACTGTAATCCCCCAACCGCCGGAGGCAATCCAAAACGGCAAAAACAGCATGGCCGTGCAGGCGTCCCGTCGTTCAGCCGTCCGTGAACAAACCCATCGGCAGCTTCGGCGTGCGCGGGGTTTACAACCAGGTGACGTGGTGATCGGAACAAAAAGAAGCAAATTGGAACATCAAAAAATTACGTTCCACGGAGATGCACCCCGGATCGGCCATGCGCCCGGCGGATTTGCTCAATAAAGCATTTGACCTGGCGTGCCGGACGGGCAAAGTTAGGTAAGCTTTGAGCCGAATTTTATTATTTTTATCGAGCCGCGCACATCTTCACCTGCTGCGGATTCTTTCATTTCTGCTGTTTTGCACCCTCACCGCCCAGGCCAAATGGGAGGCGCCGGCCAAACCGCACGGACTCAATGTCCGGCTGGCCGTCGCCCCCTTTCTCAACGGCACCATGCCCGAAATCGCCCCGGCCATTTCCGGCAACTGGTCGGCGGTGAACGCCTTTCCCCATCTCCTGTTCACCAATTCCGTGGGCCTGACCGCCATTCCCGGCACGGATCAAGTCTGTGTCTGGGAACGCGAAGGCCGCGTTTGGTCCTTTGACAACCACCCGGAGGCGACGAAGAAAAAGCTCATGCTGGACGTCAGCAGCCAATGCCAGGGCTGGGACGATTCCGGCTTGCTCGGCCTGGTGTTTCATCCGGGCTTCGCCACCAACCATTTTGTCTTTGTCTGGTACACCTGGGTCAAACCGGGCACGGTGGTGGGCAGCCCGACCACCCGCCCCAATCCCGTCCTGCCCGACACCTATCATGACCGCCTCTCCCGTTTTACGCTCGATGAGCAGGGAGTGGCCATTCCCGGTTCGGAAACCGTCTTCGTGGACCTGACCGATCAGACCGTCTGGCACCACGGCGGCGGGATGTTTTTTCATCCCATCAACGGATTCCTCTACTGGACCGACGGCGATAATTCCGTCGGCGACAATGACCAGATCATCAACAAGA
>CAZUBG010000161.1:0-13378 GCA_964618545.1 uncultured Bifidobacteriaceae bacterium
TTCAAGAAACTCAACCCGCGCGACCAGGTGAACAACCTGGTGATGCTGGTGGTGTATATTGGCGCGCTCATCACCACGGTGTTTTTGTTTCTGCCGCACCAGTTCACCGGTTTCAACGTGCAAATCTGCCTCTGGCTGTGGTTCACCAGCCTGTTTGCGAACTTTGCGGAGGCGATGGCGGAAGGGCGGGGCAAGGCCCACGCCAACGCCCTGCGCAGCATGCGCACGAAAACGCAGGCGCGCAAGCTGGTCGGCGGCCGCGAGACGCTGGTGCCAGGCCACGAGCTGAAGACGGGCGAACGGTTCGTGTGCGAAACCGGGGACATCATCGCCGCGGACGGGGACATTGTGGAGGGGATCGCGACGGTGGATGAATCGGCGATCACGGGGGAATCCGCGCCGGTGGTGCGGGAGAGCGGGGGCGACCGCAGCGCGGTGACGGGGGGGACGCGGGTGTTGAGCGACCGGATTGTGGTGCGGGTGACGGCGGAGGCGGGGAATTCGTTTTTGGAACGGATGATCGGGATGATCGAAGGCGCGCGCCGGCAGAAGACGCCGAATGAAATCGCGCTGAACCTGCTGCTGGTGACGCTGACGGTGCTGTTCATTCTGGTGGTGCTGACGCTGCCGGCCTTTGCCAAGTTCAACGAGGCGGCGGCCGGGCAGACCGGGGTGGTGCTGACTTCGGTGCCGGTGCTGCTCTCTCTGATCGTGTGCCTGATTCCCACGACCATCGGGGGGCTGCTGAGCGCGATTGGCATCGCGGGAATTGACCGGTTGATGCGGCGCAACGTGCTGGCCACGTCGGGGCGCGCGGTGGAGGCGGCGGGGGACGTGGACGTGCTGCTGTTGGACAAGACGGGCACGATCACGATTGGCAACCGGATGGCGACGGAATTCATTCCGGCGGCGGGGGTGCCGGTTGCGGATCTGGCGGATGCGGCACAACTGGCTTCGCTGGCGGATGAAACGCCGGAGGGCCGCTCCATTGCGGTGCTGGCGAAGGAAAAATACGGGCTGCGCGGGCGGGAGATGGCCCAGCCGCACGCGTCGTTTGTCCCGTTCACGGCGCAGACGCGGATGAGCGGCATTGATTTTGGCGATGGCAACGGCGGCATCACGCGGCGTATCCGCAAGGGGGCGACAGAGGCGATCCGCGTTTACGTGGACCGGGCGGGCGGGGTGTTTCCCAAATCCGTGCTGGACGCGGTGGACAACATCGCGCGTTCGGGCGGGACGCCGCTGGTGGTGACGGACAACCAAAACGTGCTGGGGGTGATTCACCTCAAGGACATTGTGAAGGGGGGCATCAAGGAGCGCTTTGCGCAACTCCGCAAAATGGGGGTGCGCACGGTGATGATCACGGGCGACAATCCCCTGACTGCGGCGGCGATTGCGGCCGAGTCAGGGGTGGACGATTTCATCGCCCAGGCCAAGCCGGAGGACAAGCTGGCGCGCATCCGCGCGGAGCAGTCCGGCGGGAAACTGATTGCGATGATTGGCGACGGCACCAATGACGCCCCGGCGCTGGCGCAGGCCGACGTGGGGGTGGCCATGAACACGGGCACCCAAGCGGCGCGGGAAGCGGGCAACATGGTGGACCTGGACAGCAATCCGACGAAGCTCATTGAAGTGGTGGAAATCGGGAAGCAACTGCTGATGACGCGGGGAGCGCTGACGACGTTCAGCATCGCCAACGACGTTTCGAAGTATTTCGCCATTTTGCCGGCGATGTTCGGGCTGCTGTACGCGACGACGGCCGGGGGGCACGGCCCGCTGGACAAACTCAACATCATGCACCTGCATTCGCCTCAGAGCGCGATTTTAAGCGCCGTGATTTTCAATGCGCTGATCATTGTGGCGCTGATTCCGCTGGCCCTGCGCGGCGTGAAATACCGGCCGCTGGGGGCGGCGGTGATTCTGCGCCGCAACATGGTGGTCTACGGGCTGGGGGGGATTCTCATTCCGTTCCTGTTCATCAAACTGATTGACCTGGTGCTGGTGGCGGTTCATCTGGCCCCCTAAACCGCATTCATTGAGAAAGAAAAAACATATGTTAAAGCTCACGTTTCAATCCCTGCGGCACCTGCTGCTGTGGACGGTGCTGACGGGTTTGGTTTATCCGGTGGTGATTACGGTGGCAGCGCAACTGGCGTTCCCGAAGCAGGCGGGCGGCAGCCTGGTGGAGCGCAACGGGAAACTCGCCGGGTCGGCGCTGCTGGCGCAGCAGTTTCAGGGGACGAACTATTTCTGGCCGCGCCCCTCGGCGGACACGTATGCGACGGTGGCCTCCGGCGCGAGCAACCTGGGTCCGACGAGCGGTCAGCAATTCACGAATGTGCTGAACAACCTGGCGGCGTTCCGGTCCGGCAACAACCTGGCCACGAATGCCGCGGTGCCGGCGGACATGGTTTACGCCTCGGGCAGCGGGCTGGACCCGCAGATCAGCCCGGAGGCGGCGCAATTGCAGATTGAGCGGGTGGCGGGTGCGCGCAAGTTGCCGGTGGAGCAGGTGCGGGCGCTGGTGGCGCAGTTCACGGAGGGGCCGCAACTGGGTTTTCTGGGCGAACCGCGGGTGAACGTTTTGCTGCTGAATTTGGCGCTGGATTCGGTAAAGTAACTCCATGACCGAACCCGCGCGCCCGAATCCCGACGCGCTGCTGGCCGCCATCCAAAGGCAGGAGGCGGCGCGGCAGCAAGGCCGGCTCAAGGTGTTTCTGGGCATGTCGCCCGGGGTGGGGAAGACTTACGCGATGCTGGAAGCGGCGCGGCGCGAACAGGCCGCCGGACGCGACGTGGTGATCGGTTATGTGGAAACGCATCAGCGCAAGGAAACGGACGCGCTGGAACAGGGATTGCCGATCATTCCCCGCCGCCCGGTGGAATACCGGGGGGTGGCGTTTTCGGAAATGGACCTGGACGCGATCCTGGCGCGGCGTCCGCAACTGGTGCTGGTGGATGAGTTTGCGCACACGAACGCGCCGGGCTCGCGCCATCCGAAGCGGTATCAGGATGTGATGGAACTGCTGGCGGCGGGCATTGATGTCCACACCACGCTCAACATCCAGCATGTGGAGAGCCGGGCGGAGGCGGTGCGGCAGATCACGACGGCGGCCATCCGGGAGACGGTGCCGGACACGGCGCTGGACAAGGCGGAGTTTGAGTTGGTGGACCTGACGCCGGAGGAGCTGCGCACGCGGCTGGCGGCCGGCAAGGTATATCTGGGACAGGCGGCGCAGGCCGCCCAGGAGAATTTCTTCCGGCCGGGCAACCTGTCCGCGCTGCGGGAGCTGGTGCTGCGGTTTGCGGCGGAGCATGTGGGGCAGGATGTGCTGGCGTACCGGCAGGCGGCGGGGATTGGCGACCCGTGGAAATCCGGCCAGCGGTTGCTGGTGGCGGTGGGTTCCAGCCCGACCTCGGCGGCGCTGGTGCGCTGGACGAAGCGGCTGGCGGGCGAATTGCAGGCGCCGTGGTTTGCGGTGTATGTGGAACTGCCGCAACTATTGAATACGGAGCAGGCGGCGCGGCTGGCGAAGAATCTGGCGCTGGCGCGGGAATTGGGGGGGCAAATCATTCACACGACGGATGCGGAGGTGGCACGGGGAATTTTGCGCGTGGCGCGTGAGCAAAACGCCACGCAACTGGTGGTCGGCAAGCCGGCGGGCTGGAGCGTGCTGGACTGGATGGGACGTTCGCTGCTCCAAAAGTTGATCCGCCAGAGCGGAAACATTGACGTGCATGCCGTGCGGGCCGAGGGGGAGTCCTCGCCGTTTCGCCGGCCGGAATGGCCCCGGTTCGATTCCACCACGTTGAAAGGATATTGGGTGGCGGTGGGGGTGGTGGCGGGGGTGAGCGGATTGAACGCGCTGCTGAAACACCAGTTGGGTTACCAATCCCTGGCGCTGGTGTATTTGCTCAGCGTGGTGGTGCTGGCCATGTTTGTGGGCCGGGGGCCGACACTGCTGGGCGCCACGCTCACGGCCTTTTTGTGGGATTTTCTGTTTGTGCCGCCGGTGTTTACCTTCCGCATCACGGAGACCACGGATTTGATCCTGTTCCTGACGTATTTTGTGGTGGCGCTGGCGATGGGCCACCTGGCCGCACGGCTGCGGGCGGAACAGACGGCCGAGCGCCGCCGTGAGTACCGGGCCACCGCCCTGTATCTGCTCACGCGGGAGCTGGCCAATGCGACGGATTTCACCGATCTGCTGGCGATCATCATCCGCGAAGTGGGGAAAACGTTCCAAGCCGAGGTGGCCATCAACCTGCCGGACGATTCGGCGCCGGGGGGACTGACGGGTTATTTTGCCAGCACCTGGACGATGAATGACAAGGAGGAGGGCGTGGCGGACTGGGCGTTCCGCCGCGAGCAGCCGGCCGGGCACGGCACGGACACCCTGCCTTCCGCCGAGGGGCTGCACCTGCCGTTGATGGTGACGGACCGGGTGACGGGGGTGTTGAGCCTGCGCTTCAAGCAGGCGGCGGAACTGGATTCCGCGCAGCGGGATTTGCTGGATGCATTTGTGCGGCAGATTGCGCTGGTGCTGGACCGGCAGCGGCTGCGGGCCACGGTGCAGGAAGCGAAGCTGCTGGCGGAATCGGAGCGGCTGAGCAAGGTGCTGCTGAATTCCATTTCGCATGAATTGCGCACGCCCATCGCGGCCATTGCCAGCGCCTCAAGCGGTCTGGGGGAACTGGCCGACCACGAAAACCCGGAATTGCAGCGGGCGCTTACGGGTGAAATCCGCATGGCGGCGCTGCGCCTGAACCGGTTGGTGGGCAATTTACTGGACATGACGCGCTTGGAATCCGGGCACATGAAACTGCGGCTGGAATGGTGTGACCTGGCGGATGTGGCCGGCGTGGCGCTGCGGCAATTGGAAAAGGAACTGGCGCGGCATCCGGTGAACAACCAGCTCCCAGCCGGACTCCCGCTGGTGAAGATTGATTTTGTGCTGCTGGAACAGGTGCTGGTGAACCTGCTGTTCAACGCGGCGGTCCACACGCCGCCCGGCACCCGGATCCAAATCAGCGCCCAGACCGGTGACAAGGAAATCTCGCTGACGGTGGCGGACAACGGACCGGGCATCCCGCCGGAGGCGCTGCCGCATTTGTTTGACAAATTTTACCGCGCCCCCGGCGCGGTGGCCGGGGGCAGCGGCCTGGGGCTTTCGATTGTGAAGGGTTTTGTGGAGGCGCATGGCGGCACGGTCAGCGCCGAAAACCGGGCCAGCGGCGGAGCGGAGTTCACGATCCGGCTGCCCCTGAATGAAGCCCCGCCCTCGCCGGAAGCCGTTTTATGAACGAACCCGCTGAAAAACCCCTGGTCGCGCTGATCATTGATGATGAGGTGCAAATCCGCCGGCTGTTGCGGCTGACACTGGAGGCGCATGGTTACCGCGTTTATGAAGCCGCCGACGGCCAGAGCGGCCTGCTGGAAGCGGGGCAGCGGCGTCCGGAGATAGTGCTGCTGGATCTGGGGCTGCCGGATCTGGACGGAGTGACGGTGCTGAAGCGATTGCGGGAATGGAGCCGGGTTCCGGTGGTGGTGCTCTCGGTGCGCGACCGGGAGGAGGACAAGATTGCGGCGCTGGACAACGGGGCGGATGATTTTGTGACCAAACCGTTCAGCACGGGCGAGCTGTTGGCGCGGCTGCGTGTGGCGCAACGGCACGGACAGCCGGTCCCGGAAGCGGCGGTGTTCCGGACCGGGGCGGTGGAGGTGGACTTTGTCCGCCGCGTGGTGCTGCGGCAGGGCGGGGAGGTGAAATTGACGGCCACAGAATATTCCCTGCTGGCGCTGCTGGCGCGTCATGCGGGGCGGGTGATGACGCACCGGCAGTTGTTGAAGGAGGTGTGGGGGCCGAATGCGGTGGAGCAAACCCATTACCTGCGGGTGTATGTGGCGCATCTGCGCGAGAAGCTGGAGACGAACCCCAACCAGCCGGAACTGCTCATTACGGAGCCGGGGGTGGGCTACCGCCTGATGGAACTGGCGCCGGCCGGGGCGGCGACAAAATAACAACAAGGAATGATTGACGCGGCTCATGATTTATCTGTCAAATACCCGCCAGCCCCGCAGTGGAGTCCGGCCCCGATGAGCCGGGAACCCGCTGGCGGCGAGTCACGGCACGGCCGGGGAATCGGAGTGAGTCGGACTGGACGGGCGCATGATAAATCAAACGGGCATTCCAAACATTGCCGAGACGCGCGCCGCTTTTTTCAAGCGGCTCGTGACTGTTGCGGTCCTGACGAATTTGTTTTTCTTCGGCCTGGCGGCGTTCTCGCTGTTCCAGACCCGGCGGCATTATGAGGAGCGGGCCGAGATCTCCACGCAGAACCTGACGCGGATGTTCGCGACCCAAATCGGGGGGGACATTGACAAGATTGACCTGGTGTTGCAGACGGTGGCGGAGGAGGCGGAACGGCAACTGGCCGCCGGCGGGATTGACGCTCGGGCACTGAACGCGACCATCGGCCGGCAGCAGGACCGCCTGCCGGTGTTGGACGGCTTGCGTGTGGTCAATGCCGGGGGGATGAATGTCTATGGCACGGGGGTCAACCCGGGGGTGTGGGCGAACATCGCCGACCGGGCCTATTTTCTCCAACTGCGCGATGATCCCCAAGCCGGGCTGGTCATTTCGGAACCGGTGCTGGGGCGGGTGAGTCAAAAATGGTCCATTATTCTGGCCCGGCGGGTGACCGGCCCGGATGGTTCGTTTGCCGGACTGGTTTACGGCTCGATGACGCTGGAGCAGTTTATCAAGGCCTTCACGTCGGTGGATGTTGGCCCGCGAGGCTCAATCTCCTTGCGCGGTGAGACGCTGGCGCAGATCGTGCGTTATCCGGAGCCGGAGGACTTCGGCCGGGTGGTGGGCCAGACGAACGGCTCGCCGGAGTTGATGGCTGCGGTGCGCAGACAACCGGAGGCGGGTACTTATCGCACGGCCCGGAGTGCGGACCGGGTTTTGCGCACCTATTCGTACCGCAGGATCACCAACCGGCCGCTGTATCTGATCATCGGGCTGGCGGAAGCGGATTATCTGGCGGCGTGGCGGGGTGAAGCGGCCGGGATTTCCGCGCTGGGAGTGATTTTTCTGCTGGGCACGCTGCTGGCAGCGCGGCTGTTTTACCGGGACTGGCTGCGGCGGATCGGGGCGGAAGCGGCGCTGCGGGAAAGCGAGGGACTGTATCGCAAGCTGTTTGATTTGGAATCCGACGCCGTGCTCCTGGTGGACTGCCAGACGCATCGCCTGATGGATGTCAATCTGTCCGCGCTGCAGCTTTATGGTTACAGCCGGGAGGAACTGCTCCAGAAAACGCCGGAGGATCTTTCCGATGAACCGGAGAAAACCCGCGCGGCCGTTGGCAGCGGGCACATTTATGTCCCCCTGCGCTGGCACCGAAAAAAGGACGGCACGCGGTTTGCGGTGGAAATCACCGCCAATCAGATTGAATACCGCGGCCGGCTGATGGAATTGGCGGCCCTGCGTGATGTGACCCAGCGCCAGCAGGTGCTGGAACGGTTGCAGGACATGACCGGGCAATTGGTGGAGGCGCAACACATGGCGGGGCTGGGTTCGTATGTGCTGGACGCCCGGACGGGGGAGTGGACCGGTTCCGAAGTTTTGGACAAGCTGTTTGGCATCACTGACCGGGATTTTGTCCGGAATGTGAGCACCTGGCTGCAGATTTTGCACCCGCAGGACCGGCCGGAAATGGAGCGTTACCTGACCAAGGAGGTCTTGGCGGGGCGGACGCCGTTTGACCGGCAATACCGGATCATCCGCCTGAATGACCGGGAGGTGCGCTGGGTTCACGGCCTGGGCAAACTGGTGTTGGACGGGCAGGGCCGGGTGATCAAGATGCTGGGCATCATTCAGGATATTACGGAGCACAAGCAGTCGGAGGCCACCCAGGCGCGGCTGGCCACGGCGGTGGAGCAGTCGGCGGAGTCCATCGTGATCGCGGACACCACCGGGACGATCCTCTACGTCAATCCGGCGTTTGAAAAAATCACCGGTTACCCTGCGGGGGAGGCTGTGGGCCAGAACACGCGGCTGCTGAAGAGCGGCCGGCATGAGGCGGCGTTTTACCGCCGGTTGTGGGAAACCCTGGGACGGGGGGAAACCTGGACGGGTCATTTTACGAACCGGCGCAAGGACGGCAAACTAATCGAGGAGGAGGCCTCGATCTCGCCGGTGCGGGACAAGGCGGGGAAGATTGTCAATTATGTGGCGGTCAAGCGGGATGTGACGCGCGAAATGGAGCTGGACCTGCAATTTCGCCAGATGCAGAAGATGGAGGCGATCGGCCAGTTGGCGGGCGGCGTGGCGCATGACTTCAACAACATTCTCACGGCGCTGCTCATCCAGACGAGCATGCTGGAACGGATTGACGACCTGTCGCTGGAAGTCCGGGAGGGCTTGAAGCAAATTCGGCAGGCGGCCAATTCGGCCTCGGAACTGACGCGGCAGTTGCTGATGTTCAGCCGGCGCCAGGTGATGCAGCCGCGCCAGCTTGATTTGAACGAAGTGGTCACGCAGCTCGCCCGGATGCTGCAACGCATTATTGGCGAGGATGTTCATTTGGAGCTGCGGCTGTTCCTGGCACCGCTCCGGTTGCGCGCGGATGCGGGGATGATCGAGCAGGTTTTGATGAACCTTTCCGTCAACGCGCGGGACGTCATGCCCCAGGGCGGACAACTGGTCATTGAGACGACGGAAACGATGGTGAACGAAAATCTCGAACACCTCAACCCGGAGGCGGTGCCGGGACGTTATGTGTGCCTGAGTGTCAGCGACACGGGCGGGGGCATCCCGCCGGAAGTGCTGCCCCGGATTTTTGAGCCGTTTTTCACCACCAAGGAAGTGGGCAAGGGCACGGGCCTGGGGCTGGCGACGGTCTTTGGCATCGTCAAACAACACCGGGGTTGGATCAAAGTGGACAATGAATTGGGCCGGGGTGCCACGTTCCGAATTTATTTGCCGGCCAGTATGGCGGCGGAGGCGGAGGCCGCCCCGGCCGAGGCCGCCTCCAAAACCCGCCAGGGGACGGAAACGATTCTCATGGCCGAGGATGAACCGTCAGTGCGGAAGACCCTCCGCCTCTTGTTGGAGGACAACGGTTACCGGGTGCTGGAAGCGGCGAACGGGACGGAGGCCCTCAAGCTCTGGCAGACGCAGCGCGGGAGCGTGGCGCTGCTGTTGACCGACCTGGTGATGCCGGGGGGCGTCAATGGTCAGGAACTGGCCCGGCGGCTGGAACTGGACCAACCACAGCTCAAGGTGGTGTTTATGAGCGGTTACAGCGTGGATATTGCCGGGCGGGAATTTCAATTGCGCCCCGGGGAGAATTTTCTTCAAAAACCCTTTCCACCCGCCCAATTGCTGCAAATCATCCGCCGGAGTCTGGATGCCAAAGCCCCGGCGCGTTGACGTGTCGGCGGGGGGGACTTATGGAATGTCAGTGACTTTGCCCCCCGGTCCGAGCCGCCGGTATGGGTGCGTCCACGGGTCAATCCGGCAGATGGACGCGTAGTCGCAATAGTCGCAGGGGGTGGTGGCGCCTTTGCGGTAGGGGTCCACGGCGGCGTCCCCGGCAAAAATGCGGCGGCCCATGGCGATGAGCCGGGTTTCCACGCCGTCCAGCAGCGCGAGGAACCGTTCCGGCGGCAGGGCTTCGGTCAAACCCTGGTACAGGCTGCCGTCCTGCTTCAGCCGGTATTTAAACTGGTCCATCGCGCGTGCGTGGTCCAGTTGGGGCAGGCGGCTGGCGTCGAACCGGCCGGTGTGGCGGTAGGCCCGCTGCCGTTCCTGTCCGGTTTCGGACAGGACTTCATCACGTGTGCCGCCGTTCTCGAAGAAGCCGCGCAGGTTGATGTAAAAGACGCCGGCGGGCACGAGCTGGCGCAGGCCCGGCCAGAGCGCCGGATTTTTCCAATGGCGCAGCACGTTCAGGTAGGAGAGCAATTGCAGTTGCACGCCGTTTTCCACCAGCAGGGGGTCCAGTTTTTTGCCGCTGGATTTGTAATCCATGACCACGGCCAGCGCGGTTTCGCCGGAGGGATCGCGCCACAAATCCACCCGGTCAATCCGACCGTGCAGCGAGAGTGTTTGGCCGGGCAGATCCGCGCCCAGGGGGAGATCCCAGGCGGGGAGCGGCGCGCCGGGCAGATGATCAAACGCCGCCTCGGCCAGGGCGGGCTCAAAGTCGTACTGGCGGTGCAGCCAGGTGACGAGGACTTCCACAAAATCCTCCAACGCCGCCGTCATGGCCCGCGCGGCGAACAATGTTTTGGCCGATTCCCGGAACAGACCGTCGTGGTAATCGGGCATCAATTCCCGGGCGATGCCGGCGATTTTCTCCCGCGCCTCCGCCGGGGTGAGATCCCGCCAGCGGCGGTGTTCGGCTTCGATCCGTTGGTGAAAAATTTGCAGCACGTCGTGTTGGAAATTGCCGCGCTCGCGCGCGTCCAGCTCGAAGATTTTCCGCTCGCCGGCCCGCAAACCGGACCGGACGAAAAAACGAAATGGGCAGGCGGCAAATTCCTCAAGCCGGCTGACGGACGAGCGCAGCACAGGGCCGTACAGTTTTTGTGCCAGGGCGGGGGACAACGACTCCGCCGGGTTGGGTTCCCGCAGGGCGGCCAGACGCCGCATCCAGTCGGTCAGGACCGGGAGCGCGAGCAAATCCCGCCAGGCTTCACCGCCGGCGGAGGCGGTTTCCGACTTTAAACTTGGTTCGGTTGACAACGTGCTGCGGGTCACAGACCCGCACTCCGCCGCAGCCCAGCCGAGCAGGGCGGGAGCGAGTTCCCCGGCGGTTTCGGCATTTTGCCAGGGGAGGTCGGCATCGAAGGTTTCGATTCCCAAGCCGGGAAACAGCCGCTGCACCTGCCCGATGAAGGGTGAGGGATTGAGCGCCCGGCCGGTGGCGTCGTGCCGCGCACAGACGAGCAGGAGTTGTTCACTGGACCGGGTGCAGGCGATGTAGCCGTAAAAGCGTTCGCGGGCCAGCCGTTCGCGCAAGTCCGGTCCGAGCAGCAGGGCGCGTTGACTCAGTTCCGCGCGGTCGTCCTCCGTGAGGATGGCGGAGGGGGCCGGGGTGGCGGGGAAAATACCCTCGTTCAGCCCCAGCACCACGGTCAGCTTGAGCTCGGGATTGCGCGCCCGGTCAATCGCCCCCACCAGCACCTGATCCAACGCCGGGGGGATGACCCCCACGGTCAGGCCGGCCAGGCCGGCATCGAGAATGGGCAGCCAGTCGCGCAACGGCAGGAATTCGCCGGCAAACGCGAGTTCCACGTTGCCCAGCCACGCATTCATTTGTTCGCGGACGGTGCGGTGAATGGCGGCCTCGCTGACGGCGCCGGTGCTCCATTGTTCGAGGGTTTCGTCCACGGCGAGGGAGCGCCACAACTGGCGCAGGGCTGCCGCCAGTTGACCGCCGGTGGGCTGGTGCTGGTGAACCGCCAGTCTCCGGGCCAGTTGCTCGAAGGGGGGCAGGAGGATCTGACGCAGGGATTCCGCCCAGTCGGCCAGCGCTGGCAGGCCGGTGATTTGGACGGGCTCGCGCCATTTTTTTCCCTGCCAGCCCCGGGCGAGGGATTCGTTTTCCAGCCGGTCAATCTCCGTCTCCGCCACGGGGGAAAAACCGGCCTTGAGGGCACTGAACCAGTCTTCGTGCCGCCAGTCCAGGGCCACGGTGCGCAGGGCACTGCGGGTCAGTTCGGCCAGCGGGTGGTGGGCAATGGATTCCCGCCGGTCCAGAAAAAAGGGAATGCCGTAACGCCGGAAGCTGCGGGCGACGGCCTTGTGACAGCCCTCGAGGTTGCGGACCAGCACGGCGCAATCGCGGAAGCGCCTTCCCCCGCGCACGAATTTTAAAAGGGTGCGGGCGGCCAGCGTGGCTTCGGCCTCGGACGAAGCACAGAGAGCAATCCGGATACCATTGTATGACGTTTTATCGGCGGCCGGGGCAAAGTTGTGCGCCCAGCCCTGCTCCAGCCATTGCAGGGCGGGGCTGGCGGCAAATCGGGTTGTCGGGCCGGCGCGGGCGAGGATTTCCTGGGTGACGGCGGCCTCCGGCAATAATTCGGCGCGCTGCCGGCAATTTTGATACAGTTTCCCCACAGCGGACCAGAGAGAAAGCCAGGAGCCGCCGGTTTCGGCTGTTTCGGCCCCGGTCGCATCAAGGCAAAAAGCGAGGGTGGCGGCCCGGCAGTGTGGCAGGACGGCCATGAGTAAATCCAGTTCCTGGGGCGTCATTTCGGCAAAGCCGTCCAGCCACAAGTGGGTGATGGCCAGTTTCAGCGGTGCCGGGCGGCGGGGGCCGAGCAGGGAGCCAGCCAGATCAAGCAAATGGTTGCCATCCTGCAAATGGTGTTTGTCCGACCACTGCCGGTAGACTTCCAGCAGGGTGGCCAGATCCAGCAGCTTGTCCCGCAGTTCGCGGGGCAGGCCGGGTCGCCCGGCCCAGTCGCGCAATTTGGCGTGGGACACCTGGTGCTGTTGCAATTCGCCGACCAGCCGGCCGAGTTGCCGGGCAAAACCGGGCCGCCGGGCGCTGCGGTGGAATAATTGCAACTCGGACTCGTGGCGCATAAGCAGCGCGCGCAGGACCATCACCCGCCCCTCCTCGCTCAGATAGTCGGGGGGAACCGTCCGCGCCTGTTCCAGGACGAACCCGGCCAGCCGTTCAAAGGAGAGAATCTGCAACCGCGTGAACCCGCCCGGGCCGGCCCCGGCCAGCAACTGGCGTTCGAGCTGGAAGGTGGCCTGCTTGGGGGCCAGCAGGATCAGCGGCCCGCCCGCCGGGTCGGCGGCCAGCGCCGCGCGAATTTCGGCCAGGCAGCGCCAGGTCTTGCCGCTGCCGGCGGGGCCGAGGAGAAAACGCACTTGCACGCGGATGTTTTCGCCCAAAGCTGTCCGGACGGAAAGCAATTTGTGCGCAGAGAAGGACTTTATTTTTTATTTCCTTTCACGGCAACGGGCCTATAATCCCGTTCTGTTGAAACGATGGGTCGGGATTTGCAGTAATATTTAAATTTAAAAACTTATGCCATTAACACATACAAAAGACCTTTTTGCGAAGGCATTGAAGGGTAAATACGCGCTGGGCGCGTTCAACGTCAACAACATGGAGCTCATCCAGGCCATCGTCGAAGCCTGCGAAGAGGAAAAGGCGCCGCTGATGCTGCAAATTTCCAAGGGCGCGCGCCAGTATGCCAACCCCATTTATCTCAAGAAGCTCATTGAGGCGGCGGTCAGCCTTTCCACGGTGCCCATCGCGGTTCACCTGGACCACGGCGACACGTTTGAACTGTGCAAGGAATGCATTGATGAAGGGTTCACCAGCGTCATGATTGACGCCAGCC
>CAZUBG010000162.1:0-13363 GCA_964618545.1 uncultured Bifidobacteriaceae bacterium
GTGGTCAACGGTGCGTGCGAAACGGATTGGCCGGCGGTGCTGGCGCTTGCCCGGGAATTTTCCCCGGTCCTGCCTAGCTTCGGTTATCATCCCTGGTACGTCCACGAACGAACCAACGGCTGGCTGGCGGCCCTGACCCATTTTCTCGACCTCGTTCCCTCGGCCATCGGGGAAATCGGGTTGGATCGCTGGAAACCGGATCTGGCCTATGCCGGTCAGGAAGAGGTGTTCACCGCCCAACTCAGTCTCGCGGCCAGCCGTAATCTGCCCGTGAGCATTCATTGTCTGCAAGCCTGGGGACGGATGCTGGAAGTGTTGCAGGCCGGTCCCTTGCCCGCGCGCGGTTTTCTCCTGCACAGCTATGGCGGGCCCAAGGAGATGGTGGCATCGTTCGCGGAGTTGGGCGCTTATTTTTCCTTCCCCGGCTATTACGCGAACGCACGCAAGGAGCGCCAGCGCGAGGCCTTCCGGCAAATCCCCGCCGACCGGCTGTTGATCGAAACTGACGCTCCGGACCAGCGCCTGCCGGATGAGCTCAACCGGTTTCCGCTGACTGATTCCAAGACCGGCCAACCGCTCAATCACCCCGCCAATCTGGCCGCCGTTTATCAATTTGCGGCGGAACTCCGCCGCGACTCGTTGGAGGCGTTAACCGCCCGGGTGGAACAAAATTTCCTCCGGCTATTCGGCGGGCTTTGAACTGGCAATCTGCCTGACCATCTGCGCCGCCGCCGCGAAACCAAAGGCCCCGGTCAGAAAACATGCGGTACCGTATCCGCTGCGGCAATCCAGGCGCAGATTCGAGCCTGGTTCGCGCGTTTCGCACACCGAACCGTCGGCGGCGGGATACACCTGCGCTTCGGTGGAATAAACGCAATCCACGCCGAAACTGGCCTCGGCATCGCGCGGGAAGGCGTACTCGTCGCGGAGGAGTTTTCGGGTGGCGGAGAGCAGGCCATCGTGGGAGGTGCGGGCGAGGTCCGCCACGCGGAGCGCCGTCGGGTCGCGCCGGCCACCGGCCCCGCCGGTGGTGACGATGGGAATTTTTGATTCGCGGCAGCGCGCGATCAGCAGCGCCTTCATCGGGGTCTGGTCAATGGCATCCACCACGCCATCGTAATGTGTGGCCAAAATTTCGATTGCGGTCGTTTTGGTGAACAGCGATTGCAAGGCGTGAATCTGACAGTCCGGTTGGATGAGGCGGATGCGTTCCGCCATGACCTCGACTTTGGGCCGGCCAAACGTGCCGGTGACCGCATGAAGCTGGCGGTTGACGTTGCTGATGCAGACATCGTCCAAGTCCACCAAGGTCAGGGTGCCAATCCCCGTCCGGGCCAGCGCTTCGACCGTCCACGACCCCACTCCGCCGATGCCGACCACACAGACATGCGCCCGGGCCAGCCGGTCCTGTCCGTCCGCCCCGTACAACCGGCGGATGCCGCCAAAGCGCGCTTCATAGTTATTCATCGCCCATCGAAATACGGACCGGGAGGGAAATTCTCAAGCTAAACTTGCCGGGAAATGAGCGGTGCAGGCGGGTCACCGACCCAGTGGGAGATTTTCGCGCGGCGGATTTTTTTATCCGTGTTTTTGCGTTTCTTAGGGGTTTTTTTCCGTGCTGGCCCCGGTTTGACCTGATGGAGGGCAGGGGGCTTGGCTGAGCCGCAGGAGGCGGGTTCCATCTTGCCGCTCGTCTCCGCCTTTCGGCGACATATGTCAAAGAAACACCGGAGAATGTTCCATCCGGTGCCGAACGCCTGCGCCGGCCGCCTGCTGCGTTCGGCCTCACGGGCAACCCCATGAGCCGGTGATAAGATAGCACAGGGCAGTGGACATTAATAGTCCAATTGATCACTTATTTTTTGGGTGACAAGTGCCTGGGCCACAGGGAGATCGGAAAGGTCCGGGGATTTTCAGACAAAAAAATTTGATGGACCGGGCGGTTTTGCGGGGAATTCAATGACCCCGACTGCGGTAATAGCCCTTTCACACCGCGGAGGGCTGCGACGTCTCGATCTGCACTTTGTCGGCATCTTGTGCGGGCGCACCTCAGGTTTTCCAACCGGATGAATCGCCGTTTCCCCAATCGGCGGGCCTGGCCGTGGGGCGGGCGCGCCAGGTGGGCGAACGGTCGGCGGGTTGGGAAACCCGCGATACGGCAGACTGGGAAGTCTGCGGTACGAAATACAGACTCGTCCCCGTTTACAAAACGAAGGACTGCCACCGGGCGCCACCCTCAACGAGTTTAAAAAGTGAGGACACTGGCGCGACTTTCCGGTTGATTCCGTCCGGCCAATGGCGGTTAATGGACCGGCCATGAACGCCGGGCCAATCAGTTCAAATTTTTGATTCTTTTTGATGTCTTCTCCGCCCGCCAGGCAATCGGAGTACAGGCTGGCTCCTCCGGGGATTTTCCAGGATGCCTTTGTCAAACGTGGCCACGTTGCAGCCTTCCCGGAGCGCGAAGGCGCGCAGCAGGGCGTCAGCAAAGACGCTGACTTGTAATTCAATTATGGCCTGAACCCTCGGCTTCCGATCAGCTCGTAATCCAGGGATTTGGCGGCCTGATCCACGTGCTTCAGGTAATCGGCCACTCCGTCGGCGGGAACGGCATCGGTCAATGAACGATATTCATAAGTAAAATCGAGCCGACCGCCCGTGCAGGTGAGGCTCTGGCTGAAGAAAAAGGCCGGATCTGACACGGTTCGGCCATGAACATCGCCTACCGACGGAAATTGCGGGCAGCCTGGCGTCGCTCCGCGACCTGTTAGCCTGGACCGGTGTCAGTCGCGGAGTGACCGGAGCTTTCAGAGGATGTCGCACCTGACGGAGCTTTTGATTTCTTTTGCGGGGTCACTACAAATATGCCAGCCCTACGGGCTTTGGGGCGGCAGGGGACGGATAGGTTCCGGCGGACGTTGGCCCGGTTATCGAAAGATGCCAGCCGGCGTGCGGGATCTGGCACCCTTCCGGGATGCATTCGGTTTCCAGACCAGATCCGGGGGTGTCGCTGGCGCTCGACCCCCGGCTACTTTCTGGCAACCCTCCGGGCTGGCGAAGGGGATGCATACGGGCGGGAAAATGTGGGCCGCCGGGTGTCGGTCCGCGACCCGCAAACCTGGACCGGTTTTAATCAGTGGATTCTGCCGTCCTCTCCCACGAGGGGGGCGGGCCGGGGCTGGTTCAGGCAACAGTGCTTGTATTTGCGACCGCTGCCGCACGGACAGGGCTCGTTCCGTCCGATTTTACGCCGTATCGCCAACGGTGCATCGGGGGGCAGGTCTTCTAAAGCGGGCAACTGCCTCCTGAGCCGCGCCACATCCTGCTGAAGATAAAGGCCCTTCAAAATCAGATGTCGAAGCTGCAATTGCGAGTTCAGGTCGGGATGCCTGAATTGGAGCGCCGACATCAAGTCGGCCGCAGAAGGGCGCCCCTCCGGCCAGTCCGGCTCCGGTCGGGTGGCATTGGTGCGGTAATTGTGGCGCAAGGTCGGCGGGGCGGGTGCCTCGGTAATTTTCCGGCCCTCGGCATCCTTGACTTTGATGAAGGAAAGCATGGTTTCCTTGCAATCACAGTCGGGCTGAACACAATACTGCTCAAACACGGTCCAGATCTCCTGGTTCCAGTTAAAATACAGGGCCAGGCCCAGGGGAAACACATCCACAAACGCCACCATGGCGCCATCGCTGGCGTCCGGCAGGCCGGTCAGATCAGTTTTTCCCAAGGACGTGGCGTGGATGAGGCGCATTTTCTCGGCCAAATACCATTCCCGCAATTGCTGCTGATCCTCCTCGGTCAATCCCGCCCGGATGACTTCGGCCAACCGCAGCGACTTTGAGTCAGGCTGCCCGGCTTGGGACACCGTCATTTTATCCAGATTGAACCAGAACGAGCGCGGCGGAGGGACGGCGTCCGTCCCCGTCGCGGCCGTAGCCGTGGCCGGCAGCCACTGAAAACAGATGTCCAGACATCCGCATCTGGGTTTCTGGCAGACAGACAGCCCGGCCTCCAGGCTGCGGACGGGGGAATCGTCCCGGGGCGGTTGTTCAGCCAGTTCAAGGCGGACGTGCGGCTTTCGCCCATAAGAGGATTCATCCGTGATCCATGTCAGTTCCAGTTTGGATTTTGTGTTCATCGTGCCCGACCCCGCCGGACGATGCCGGCGAAGGCCGTGGGTTCCGAAAGCGTAATGGGCGTCCGCCAGAAATGCAAAAACATCCCGCACAATGCGCGGAGAATGCGGAGCCCCCCCGACGGCGTGTTGCCGAGGAGAAATAAACGGGAGTCCGTGCCCGGGGGCAGCAAAATGCCGGATAATCCTTCACGTTTCAAGGTGCTGCGGCGCACAGAGTCGCGCTCCGGGGGCGGGCAACACGCCGGCGAGGAATCTGCTGGACAATCGTGGCCGCCGAGCCGAATCATCCTGCCGGAAATCGCCCATGGCTGAATTGAAGTCCATCTCCAGCGCCCCGCCGTCCGTCCCCGGTGGATATCCACCGGGGTTGTATGACGCCTGGCGCTTTGCGATCTACAACGGGCTGTCGTTCCAGATCGTGCTGGGCAGCCCGATGATTCTTTACGCCAAGACACTTCACGCCAGCGCCACCGTGCTGGGGATCATTGTGGGGATGATGCCGCTGCTGGTGATCTTCCAACTTCCGGCGGCGCATTACATTGAGCGGGTGGGTTACAAACGGTTTGTGCTGAGCGGCTGGGGCACGCGCACGATGTTCACGTTTGCCATGGCGCTGGTGCCGCTGAGCACTGCGTTTCTGGATCAGACCACCCGGCTGGTGCTGATCCTGACCGGGCTGTTCGGCTTCAATCTGGTGCGGGGGATCGCGAGTTGCGCGTGGCTGCCCTGGATCACCAGCCTGGTGCCGGACTCCTTGCGCGGACGCTATGTGGCGCGCGACGCGGCGATGTCGAACCTCGGCAGCTTCCTCACGGTGATTGTTTCCGCAGTCTGCCTGGGGGAATCGCCCCACCCCTGGCAATATGCCGTCATTTTCACGTTCAGCGCGGCCATGGGCCTGGTGAGTCTGGTGTATCTGCGCCGTGTTCCCGATGTGCCCATCACCGAAACCGAACGCGGCTCGAACACGGCGGTGCCCTGGCTGGCCATGTTGCGACATCCGCCGTTCCGCAAACTGTTGCGGCTGGTGGTGGTCTGGTCGGTGGCCTACGGCGGAATCACGGCGTTCACGGTGGCTTATTTGAAAAGTGAAACGGACATGTCCGATGGCAAAATCCTGCTGGTCACCTCCGTTGCTTTCCTCGGCGGGTTGGGCAGTCTGTGGTTTCCGGGGCACCGGCTGGACCGCCTGGGCTGCAAACCGGTGCTGACCTTTGCCCTGGGAATCTGGCTGCTGATTCTGGCGGCTTGGATCGCCCTGGCGGGCGGAGTTCTGGCGCCACTCCTGATGCTGGTGTTGCTGATTCAATTTCTCATGGGGCTGTTTGCGGCCCTGATGAGCATTGGTCTGAGCCGGCTGGCCATGGCGGTCATCCCGCCCATGGGCCGCAATCATTTTTTCGCGCTGTATTCGGTGTTTGCCAACGTCACCCTCGGGCTGGCTCCGATTGGGTGGGGACTGCTGATTGACGCCGTGGGCGGCTGGCACGGCCGGTGGGCGGGGCTGAACTGGAACCAGTACAGCATCTTTTTCGCCCTGGCGCTGGCGGTTTTCTGCCTGGGACTGGTTCTGGCCGGAAAACTCCATGAACCCCGGGCCGCCAGTCTGGACACCTTGCTGACGGAAATCCTGGTGACCACGCCCCGCCGCCTCTGGTCGCGGTTCTGGCCCGGAGACCGCGCCGCCTGAGCCGGACCGGTTCGCTGGGGGCTTCAAACCCAGCGTCAAATTTCCTTTTCATCAGGCGAATTTATCCTATTCTATGTTGCTCTGATTTAATTCAATGGACGCAGCACATATTAGAAATTTCAGCATCATTGCCCATATTGACCATGGGAAAACGACGCTGTCCGACCGGCTTCTGCATCGCACGGGCACGATTGCCACGCGCGACATGGAGGACCAGCTTCTGGACGCGATGGATTTGGAACGGGAACGCGGCATTACCATCAAGGCGCACCCGGTCACGATGCGTTACAAGGCCAAAAACGGCGAAACCTATGAGTTGAACCTCATTGATACGCCGGGACATGTGGATTTTTCCTATGAAGTGTCCCGCAGTCTGGCGGCGTGCGAAGGCGCGCTGCTGATCATTGACGCGGCCCAGGGCGTGGAGGCGCAAACGGTGGCCAACGTCCACCTGGCGATGAAGCAGAATCTGACGGTCATCCCGGTCATCAACAAAATTGACCTGCCCCACGCCAACATTGCGGGCACCAAAGCGCAGTTGGAGGAGATTCTGGCCATTCCGGCGGAAAGCGCCGTGCTGGCCAGCGCCAAAGAGGGGATTGGCATTGACGAGATTTTGGAGGCCATTGTCGAGCGAGTTCCGTGCCCCAAAGCCACCGGCGCGCCTTCCTTGCAGGCGCTGGGGTTCGATTCTTATTTTGACACCTACAAGGGCGTGGTCACCCATGTGCGGGTGTTCAACGGCGAGTTAAAAGCGGGCCAGCACGTCAAGCTGCTGCACTCCGGCAAAATGGTGGAAGTGAAGGAAGTGGGCAGCTTCAATCCCAAGCCCTACATTCGCGACCGCCTGCAACTGGGGGAGACCGGCTATTTTACCGCCAACATCAAGAGCCCCAAGGAAGTCAAAATGGGGGACACGGTGACGGACGCGCGCAATCCCTCGCCGGTGCTGCCCGGCTTCAAGGAAATCCATCCGATGGTGTTCAGCGGCATTTATCCCATCAACACCGCCGATTTTGAGCATCTGAAGGCCAACATGGGCAAGCTCCAGTTGAACGATTCCGCCTTTGTGTATCAATCGGAAACCTCGGTCGCCCTGGGCTTTGGTTTTCGCTGCGGTTTTTTGGGGCTGCTGCACTTGGAAATTGTTCAGGAACGCCTCCGCCGCGAATACGGCATGGACATCATCGCCACCTATCCGAGCGTCGTCTATCGCGTCACCCAGACCGACGGGATCGTCAAGCAGATTGACAACCCGGCGTTTCTGCCGGATGTGACTTACATCGGAAAAATCGAGGAGCCGATGGTCAAGGCCTTCGTCATTTGCCCGAATGAAAACATCGGCGACATGATGGCGTTGATTTCGGAAAAGCGCGGGACGGTGGATCAAACGGAAACGCTGGACTCCCGGCGGGTCATGCTGACCAGCCTGATTCCCTTGAACGAAATCCTCATTGATTTCCATGACCGCATCAAAAGCATCACGCGGGGTTTCGGTTCCATGGATTATGAACACGCCGGGTACCGGGAATCCGACATGGTGAAACTCGACATGCTCGTCAACAACGAAAGTGTGGACGCCTTCTCGTGCATTGTCCACCGCGACAAAGCGGAGAGCCGGGGCCGCGTGCTGGCCGCCAAGCTCAAGGAAGTGATTCCCCACCAGCAGTACCAGGTGGCCATTCAGGCCGCCATCGGCGGCAAAATCGTCGCCCGGGAAAGCGTCAGCGCCTTCCGCAAGGACGTTACGGCGAAATGCTATGGCGGCGACGTGTCGCGCAAACGAAAATTGCTGGAAAAGCAAAAGGAAGGCAAAAAGCGCATGAAAGCGTTCGGCACGGTCAACATCCCCCAGGAGGCGTTTATCGAGGTGTTGAAAGCCTGAGGGAAATGCCTTGCTGGAGCATTAAGCCATGAACTATTTGAAGGGAAAGACTGTCTGAAGCTCAACTTTGGCCGCCCAAACTAACAATTTATGATGTTTTTCCGCTGGCTCACTTCCGGGACGGTGCGCAATGCCTGCACCCTGCGCAAACATGTCCGGCGTTTGGTGTCCGCCCAACGGGACATCCTGCCGCCGCAGTCCCTCAGCCACCTCGACCGCGCCCTGGCTGAATTCAACACCGTGCTGCATTCCGGGGCCAAGGCGGACGTGCTGACGGCCGAAATGCAAAAGCTCGAGCAGGCGGCGGGCAAATGGATCAAGCCCTATCCCAACGCCAACTGGCGGGAAAATGTGGAGGTGATTTTGGTGGCGGTGAGCGTGGCCATGGCGATCCGTACATTCATCATTCAGCCCTTCAAAATCCCCACCGGTTCCATGCAGCCCACGCTGTTTGGCGTCACCTCCCGGAATTTGATCAATGACAAGCATTTTGTCATTCCCACCGGCTGGGAGCGCGTCAAGGAGTGGTTCGAGGGCATTTCCTATATTCACGAGGTGGCGCTGACCGACGGGTACTTGTCCGCCGTGTCACCGGCGGTTAAATTCGGGAACGGTCAGCCGCGGGTGGTCGAAGCGCCGGTAAAACTTTTGATCTTTAACATCTACCAAAGTTTCATGCTAGGCGGCGTCCGGCATTTCATCTGGTTCCCGCCGGATTTGGGAGAGGCCCCCATGGAAGCCCGCACCAACCCGGACCCCGGCGAGTCCAAGGATGACAACGGGGCGGAGGAAAATCATTTTGGCCTCGATCCGGGACACTTTTATCACAAGGGCGACGATGTCATCAAACTGCGCGTCAGCGCCGGGGATCATTTGTTTGTGGACCGCATCAGTTATAATTTCCGCAAGCCCAAGCGCGGCGAAATCGTGGTGTTTGCGACGCGCGGCATCACTGATTCCCGGATGCCCCAGGATGAATTTTACATCAAACGACTGACGGTGCTGCCGGGCGAGCGGGTGCAGATCGGCGATGACCGGCATATCATCATCAACGGTCACCGCCTGGACCGCACCACGCCGCACTTTGAAAACCTCTACGGCTTTGACCCCGCCCGCCCGCCCGAGGAGAGCAAATACCCCGAGGAACCGATCTATTCCGGGCATGTGAACGGCACCATTGCTCAAAAATACAATTTGTATCCCACGCTGGCCCCGTTGTTTCCCGACCAAAACACCGTATATACCAACGACGCCAACAGCTACATGGTTTTCGGTGACAACACCTGCAACAGCTTTGATTCCCGCGCCTGGGGGGCCTTTCCCGCCGGGAACGTCATCGGCAAATCCTTCTTTGTCTATTGGCCCTTCACCCATCGTTTCGGCTGGGGAAACCGGTAATGAACACGGAGACGGTATTGATCACCGGAGCTTCGTCCGGCATTGGTTTGGAATTGGCCGGCTGTTTTGCGACCGACGGCTGCCGGCTCATCCTCGTGGCGCGCAACACCGCGGCCTTGGAGGCGCTCGCCAAAAAATTATGGGAGACGCACGGGGTGGAAGTCATTGTCCTCACCGCTGACCTGTCCCGTTCCGAATCGCCCCGGGAGATATTTGCCGCCCTGCAAGCCCGGTCGGTGGCCGTGGATGTGCTGGTCAACAACGCCGGCTTTGGCGCCCACGGCGACTTTGCCGACCTGCCGGTCGGGCGCGAGATCGAAATGGTGCAGGTCAACATCAACGCGCTCATGGAACTGACGGCCTTGTTCCTGCCGGGCATGCGGGTGCGCCACCGGGGCGGCATTTTGAATGTGGGTTCCGTGGCTGGTTTCCAGCCCGGTCCGGGCATGGCGGCATACTATGCCACCAAGGCCTTTGTGCTGTCGTTCACCGAGGCGCTGGCGGAGGAATTGCGAGGCACCGGCCTGACCATTTCCGTTTTGTGTCCCGGCCCCACCGAAACCAATTTTGGCAGCGTGGCCCGGGGCCAAAAAGTGCGCCGGCACAAGGTCATGAAGATGACCGCCCGGGCCGTGGCGCGAGCCGGTCACCGGGCGTATCGCAAGGGCAGGGTGACGGTCGTCACCGGCTGGTTGAATCATTGCCTGGTTTTCCTGGTGCGCCTGACGCCGCGGTGGTTTCCGCGCAGAATCATCCGTCATTATAACCAAACCACCTGATTCGGCGCGCCTGCCGGTGTTGCGGAAAACGCCGGTCGGGCAGGGCGGTCAGGGCGGAAATCCGGTCTTCCCCAAGGGGCAGTAGCCGCCGGTTCAGAATCAGCGTAGAGTCTTCCTTGTCAGTCAGTACTCATAGCAACCCAAACGTGAAACGGGGCTGGTGCGAACGCATCGGCCCCGTTTCACGTTTACCGGTCAAGGGATGAGAAACCGGGCGACGGGAGCGTCCGGCTGAAACGGCAAATCAGCCCATGGTAAAAATGGCATCGGTATACCCTATGCAAAAGCCGGTGTTGGTGAGAGCCCAATCTTCCCCAAGGGGCAGTAGGCACCGCCATGAAATCGGTGTAAAGTCTTTTCTGTCGTCAGTGCTCAGAACAAACCAAACGTGAAACGGGGCTGGTGCGAAAGCATCAGCCCCGGCGCACGTTTAAAGGGCGTGAGGTAAACTGCTTCAATTCGGCTTGGCTTTTGCCCGACCGAACCGCAGCCTGCCCAGTGAGTCAGCCAAGATGCAAGCACCCACGCCATTTGATCATCCATGGTCCAGAGTGACCTTCAAATCACAGCTTGATTTTGGCCGGGGCCGGGTGATGTTTGTGTCAATGAAACTTTTGTGGCTGCTGTGTCTGTGTATTTGTTCCGGATGCTCTCATCCGGACTACAAGGCAGCCATCCAGCATGTCCTTGACGCCCGGATTCAGATTCGCAACGAATTCACCCACGCGCCCAGGGATCGGACGGAATTAATGAGTGTGGCCAGGATGAATCCCAAAGCCCTGATTTTTGATGCGCAGGATTATGCCTTGGTCTTGCAAACCATCAACCCAAAGGATTGTCCGACCGATTTTCGCCAGGCATGGTCCGGCTACGTTTCCGCCTGGCATTACCGTGCGAATGCCACCGACAGTCCGTCTTACGTTTTGGAAACAGGCCGCGAGCTTTCACAGAGTGAAACGGAGGGAGCGTTTGATGAAGGGCATTCATCAAACAGTGACGGGGAAAGCCGGACGGTCTCGGCTTGGAAAGCCGTGCAGGACGTCAGCACCCAATACGGCGTCAGCACCGAATGATTTCCCAGAGGTTCAGAACTCCAGAGTTGTTTGACAATCCGGGATTAAACATAATAGATGCACAATGTTTGTTATATTTAATACAGCTTGGCAAAAACAGAGAATCCTCTGCCCTTTGAAACCATTGGATAATGACCGACTGAATCACCAGACTTCCACCGGTCCTTTGGGGACTGGAATCTGTTGACGAACGGTTCCCATGGCTGACTCATCCCCAACGAAGTTCGATTTAGAGAAATCATTTTGAGCTGCCTGCATGAAGGAAGCCACCATGGGCGGCGGACAATAGCGCGGTTGCAACTCACCAGTCGCATCCAGGAATTGCGCCCGCCATTGGAGATAATGTTCGAGGATTTCGTTAAACTGAGCCCGGCTGGATAAAAGAACCACCCTCTTATTGAATGCACTGACCGGCCCGAAACGCTTGGCATGCCAGGGCGCAACTTTGCGGAACATCCGGCAACCCAATTCCTCCCCAAACACTTCAATCATTAAATCCAAATGCCGCGACATGACCCGCACCCGTTCGGAAAACGATGGGTCCGGAAGCGGTTCTTGCGGTCCATTGGGCTTCAGATAATGGAGGGTATGTTTAAAAATCCAAGGGTTGTAGAAAGCCCCACGACCGATGCTCACGCCTGCACAACCGGTCTCTTTAAGCATCTTTTGGGCGGATTGAGGGGTGACAACGTCGCCGTTACCGATAACGGGAATGCTTTTCACGGCGGCGACCACCGACCGGATGCCGGCCAGATTGACAGTGCCGCCAAAACCCTGTTCGCGGGTGCGGCCATGAACAAATACCGCCGCGACCCCCGCATCTTCCAAGGCCCGGGCCAGATCGGGCGCGGTCAAATTGTCGGCATCCCAGCCAAGACGCATCTTGGCGGTGACGGGGATTTTGACCGCCTTGACCATGCCCCGGACAAGCGCGGCGGTTTTATTCAGTTCGGTCATCATGGCCGAACCGCCGCCGACGTTGCAAACCTTGCGCACGGGACAGCCCATGTTGATGTCCACCGAAACCGCCCCGTGCGCTTCGGCCACCAGTGCGGCGTCGCGCATTTCCTCCGGGACACTGCCGAAAAGCTGGACGGCCAGGGGGGAATCGGCGGGGCGCGTTTCGATGAGCTTGAATGCCTTTGCGCGTTTTTCGAGCAGGGAGCGGGCATTGACCAAATCGGTGGTGCAAAGCCCCACCCCGCCAAGTTCACGCACCACCAGCCGGAACGGCAGGTTGGTGTAACCCGCCAGGGGCGAGAGGAACAGATTGGACTCAAGGGTCAGGGAACCGAAACGCATCGCTGGATTATAGGCCGGGGAACCGGAGAAAGAATGCAAAAAGTGGCAAAAACGAAGGTTTAGTTAATTTAATTCCCGCGTTGCGGAAGGTCCGGGAGCATGTTATCGTTAGTGACCATAAGCAAATGCTAGAAGATCAAAATCAAAAAAACGGCGCGGGTGGCAACAAGAAAAAACCGCCGGGCGGCATGAAGGTGCCGACGTTTACGTGGATCGCTTGGATTGCGATCATTGGTTGTATTGTATTGCTCATGTTTCTGCGCAACCGGATCACGTCCCAGCCGGGAGCCGTGCCGATGTCGCAGTCGGAGTTCCTGTCCAAACTGCGGTCGAACCAAATTTCGCATTTTGTCCTCAGCTACAACCAGGCTTCCTGGCCGTTGAGCGAAATCAACGGCAAATTCCTGAGTGCGGATAAAAACGGCGTCATCAAGGACGCTTCCGGCAAGCCGGTGGAAACGCCATTCACCATTCCGGAAGTGTTGCTCACCACCAAGATGCAGGATGAATTATTGGAATCGGGCAAGTGCGAACTCAATGTGCAGAACACGATGCTGATGTCCATCGGGTATCAACTGCTGTTTTTTATCGGGGTGGGCGTGCTGTTCTGGTTTTTCTTCATCCGGCAGATCAAAATGGCCGGCAAGGGGGCGCTGAGCTTTGGCAAGAGCAAGGCCAAGATGCTCGCCAAGGACCGCAACAAAACCACCTTCAAGGATGTCGCGGGGATTGAGGAGGCCATCGAGGAAGTTTCCGAATTGGTGGAGTTTCTGAAAGACCCCAAGAAATTTCAACGCTTGGGCGGGCGTATTCCCAAGGGCGTTTTGATGGTGGGATCGCCCGGCACGGGCAAGACTCTTCTCGCCAAGGCCATCGCCGGCGAGGCGGATGCGAGCTTTTTCAGCATCAGCGGTTCCGACTTTGTTGAGATGTTTGTCGGCGTGGGTGCCAGCCGGGTGCGCGACATGTTTGACCAGGCCCGCCGCAACACGCCCTGCCTGATTTTTATTGACGAAATTGACGCCGTGGGCCGCAGCCGCGGAGTGGGTCTGGGCGGCGGCAACGACGAACGCGAACAGACGCTCAACGCCCTGCTGGTGG
>CAZUBG010000163.1:0-13342 GCA_964618545.1 uncultured Bifidobacteriaceae bacterium
CGCACGAATTCATGGTGCCCGCCGAGACGGGCGAAAACGAAGTGGCCTTCTGCGAAGCCTGCGGTTACGCGGCGAACATTGAGAAAGCCACCAGCGGCATCCCCAAAACGACCGCCCGCGATATTGGCCCGGCCATCGAGAAATTCCCGACGCCCGGGGTGGTCACCATCGAGGCGTTGAGCAAGGCCCCCTACAGCGTGCCCGCCAATCGCCAGATCAAGACCCTCGTTTACATCGCCGACAGCAAGGCCGTGCTGGTGCTCATTCGCGGCGACGATCAGTTGAACGAAACCAAGTTCATGGCGCGGACCGGCGCGGTCGCCGTGCGGCCGGCCACCCCGGAGGAATGCCAGGCGACCCTGGGGGCCAAACCCGGATCGCTCGGGGCCGTGGTGAACGTTCCGTCCGACGTCAAAGTGTACGCCGATGAACGTCTGCACGGGGCAAATGACATGACCACCGGCGCGAACGAGGACGGATTCCATTACCGCAGCGTTTCCATTGAGCGCGACATCAAAGTCTCCGCGTGGTTTGATCTGCGCACCGTCTCCGCCGGGGAACCCTGCGTGAAGTGCGGCAAATCGCTGAAAATTCGCCGCGCCATCGAGGTCGGCCACGTCTTCAAGCTCGGCACCAAATACAGCGAGAAACTCAACGCCACGTTCCTGGATGAAACCGGCGTGCGCAAGCCCTCCGTGATGGGCTGTTACGGCATCGGCGTCACCCGCACGCTGCAAGCGGTAATCGAACAGAGCAACGACAAGGACGGCATCATCTGGCCCTTGAACGTGGCTCCTTATCAAGTGTGCATCACCCCGCTGAATGTTGCCCCGGAAAGCGCCGCGATGCAACTGGCGGAAAAGATTTACGCGGAACTGACGGCCAAAAGCGTGGACGTGATTTTGGATGACCGTGACGACCGCCCCGGCGTGAAATTCAAGGATGCCGACCTGGTCGGCTTTCCGATTCGGGTTGGGCTCGGCGAAAAATCCCTGGCCAAGGGCGAAGTCGAAATCAAGCCGCGCGGCGGAGCCATTCAATTCGTGAAAACGGAGGAGGCGGTGGCCGCCGTTCTCGAGTTGATTGCCAGCACTGGTTCGCTGTGAAGGGCAGGGCGGAGTTGCTGCCCGGCTGCGGGGGGGGCGGAACCGGGTTTGGCCGTGACTGCAATTCTGCGCCAAAACCTGCAAAAGCCGCCCGGGAATTTTTTTAACCGAGTTTTATTGTGTTTATCCGTGTTTTTTCGTTCTGGACGGCTGATTGACGCAAATAAAACAGATGAAGGGGGGCCTGACGCCGGGTCAGGGGACCCGGCCTACAATCCGGTCCACAATTCAACGGCTCGGCAAGCCAGGACTGCGAGGAGGTAATGTGGGGACGAACCGTCCCCACCCCATCACTTCCGGCACCGCCGCTGACGGCGGAACATGTCAAAGAGCGGAGGGGGGACTGAAGCCATCCGCCTTCGTTGAAGCGGTGGCGGACCAGCGGACCCTCCCCGGCCGGGAGCCGAAGCTCCCTGCTTTTATTTAACTACAGCGGTTTCGGGGGTTGGTCATATTTTTGCGGCGCTTTGCAGCGGCGGGAATTTTGTGGTTTAAAGCTTCTACTCAAAAACCCACCAGCAGCGCGATTTACGCAGAAACACAGGTGGGAGGTTCGGCAAATAATTTTTTGTGGTTTGACATGCCGGTGGGACCGCGTGCAGCTTGAAAACAACATCCGGCCGGTTCGGTGCTGAGGTGAAAGCGATGTAAATGATGACGATTGTGTGGAATTTACCGCCACTTAGAAGGCGGTCCGGCACGCCAGCGTGCCTGAACGCGCCAAGGTTGTCGTGGCACCTTGCGGCGGCCGCGTGCCTTTTTCTCGCCACCAGCTCTCTCTTGGGCCAGGCGTTCACGGGTGATTATGAGATCGTCAACGCCGGCAGCGGCCTGGTGCTGGAAGTGCCCGCGTTTTCCACCACCAACGGCACCGATTTGGACCAATGGATTGCCAACAGCGGCTTGAATCAGCAGTGGACCCTGGCCAGTGCCGGGGGCGGGGCGTGGGAAATCGTGAACCGCAACAGCGGCCTGGCGGTGGAGGTCTCCGGTCAATCCACGGCCGGCGGCGCCTTGGTTGATCAAGGGACCTGGCTGGACGGCGCCAACCAGCAATGGAATTTGTCCGGCCTGACCAATGGCTGCTACGAGATCATCAATCAAAACAGCGGTCTGGCCTTGGAAGTGAGCCAGGAGGCGACCGGTGATGGCGGTGCCATTGATCAATCCGCCTGGAACGGCGGCGCTTTCCAGCAATGGCTCATTTTGTCCGTGGAAACCACCGGGACAGTGTCCGCGCCCTCGGGCGGTTCCGGTGCGGCCGCCGCCACGTTTCACGGGTTTAACTGGGCTGATCCGGGCGACAATTTCATTGATGGTCCGCTGTTGTTGAGCGGTCTGAGCATCACGGACAATTATGCGGCCGTGCAATCCGTGGCGGGGTTGGTTTTGAGCGCATTTTCCGGCGTCGGCGCGAACGCGGTGCGAATTCCCATCAACCCGGAGACGGTCATCGGCTCGTGGTGGGGGAACTATCGAGCCGCCATTGACGAAGCCACGAGCCTGGGAATGAAGGTGATCGTCTGCCCCTGGACCGGTTCGAGCGACGAACACGGCATGGTCAATGACCTCCCCTGCTTTTGGAAGATGTGGGACACGGTCGTGACGAGCTACAACGGCAACGGCAACGTGTATTTTGAAATCCTCAATGAGCCCTTTGGCTACAGCACCTCCGGCTGGCTGAATGTCGTGACCAACTGGCTGCAAAGGTATCCGACGGTGGCGCGTGGCCGCGTGCTGGTCGGTGGCACCAGCTATGACAACGACGTGCCGGCCGTGGCCTCCTCCGGCATCACCACTGGTTGTTTGTATTCGGCTCATGATTACGGTTTTTACAACTCCAGCGAAACTTCGTCGTCCGGTTGGTACAGCAGTCTGGCGGGCGAAGTCGGGGCTTATGCCGGTTTCACCGTGCTGACCGAGTTTGGCGGCTCGATGACCTATGGTTGGAATTACGCGGGCGGCAGCCAGGGCAACAATGAAATCGCGTCCCTCATCGGGTTCGCCGCCTATGGCAGCAGCAATCAAATCGGCGCGGTTTACTGGCCGGGATTGCGTGACGGCGACTCATACAGCCTGTTCACCCGCGATCCCAACAACCCGGCCTTGGTCTTGAACAGCCCCAGCGGACTCGACCTGGTCAAGTATGCGTGGAGCGGTTTCAACACGTCCGGCAACCATCAGATCGTCAATGGCAACAGCGGCTTGGCGCTGGAGGTTGACCTCGCCGCCACCACCAACGGCGCCAGCGTGAGCCAGTGGGTCTGGAACGGTGGCGCGGCCCAGCAATGGGCTTTGAGCAATCTCGGCAACGGATATTACGAAATCATCAACGAAAAAAGCGGCCTGGTCCTGGAAGTCACCGGGGCCTCCTCCGCCAGCCATGCCGCCATCAACCAGGGGATTTGGAATGGCGGCAACAGCCAGCAGTGGGCGATTTCCAATTTGACCAATGACTTCTACCAAATCCTCAACCGCAACAGCGGTCTGACCTTGGAAGTGTCGTCCTTTTCCACCAACAACGGCGGCTACGTTGATCAATGGCCCTGGAACGGCGGCGCGAATCAAGAATGGACGTTCGGCGCGGCCGCGACTCCGCCCGTCAGCTTCGGCCTCAAGCCGCTTGCCAACGGCCAAATTGAAGTTCAATGGTCCCAAGGCCAGCTTCAGGAGGCAACGACCCCGGTCGGGCCTTGGAGCCCCATTTTGTCAGGCTCCCCCCTGGTGTTGACACCGGCTGCGCCCCGGCAGTTCTACCGCCAAGTGGTGCAGTAGTTTGAAGGGCAAGGGTCAGTAAAGGGAACCCCGCTGGCGCACCCGCCGGAAGTGGTGTTGCAGCCATCGTCCGGACAGTTGGTGGAACGGCAATTGGCGCAGAATTTTAACGGAGATCTGTGTGAACGTCCGCCCTCACCCAGGCCCTCTCCCCCAGGAGAGGGAGAATCATCGCCAGCCTCACAGAAAGACAACGATTCCAGTGACCGGATGGGCTGAACGCAAGTGATCTTAAAAGAATACGGGCCAAATCCTAGTGGCATTGGGTCACGGACACGCATTTCGGCGGTGCCCGCTGACTTTTTGCGGGCAGTGCATGGATGCGCCTCCCGCCCTGGGCACTTGTCCGATCACGGTCGGTTCGGCGGTCGGCAGTGGGGTGGACAATTACTTCATCACCCATGTCAATGGCACGCTGACCGTGGTGCTGACGCCGGTGAAAATTAATCCTCCGGTCGTGCTGCTGGACCGGACCCTTCAACTGACCTTCACGGGTGGCAATGCCACCTTGAGCTACGAGGTGCAGGGCAGCCCCGACCTGTTCAACCGGACCACTCTGACCAATGAAACGGCGACCCTCTCCGGTCTGCCGGCCTACATTGACACGGGTGCGACCAACAACGTGATGCGCTTCTATCGCACGGTGAAGCCTTGAGGCGCGGATTTAAAACGGCGGGTTGTGGGACCCGCTCTGGGAACGCAGGGTGCCGGTTATGGATTTTCGGCACCCTGTAACCCGGGCCATGAGATGAATGATGCCGCCGGGCCGTGGTTGAGCGGTTGCAATCACTTGCGGGCAAATTATTTTGTTGGGAGGGGCGGGGGGGCGGAGGAGCCCGGGGCGGGCGGGGAGGGGGGGAGCAGGGCGAGCAGTTCCTGCTGTTGCTGATACCAGTCCCGCAGCGGGCGCGAGAGCAGGGAGACCTTGAAGTCCTTGAAATGATCCAGGTTGAGGGCCTCCTCCACTTCCTTCTTTAAATCGTTGTTGAGGTCGCCCTTGGCGTCGTCGGCCCAGTCCTTGTAGGAGCCGGTTTTTTCGTTGAGCGCGCGGGCGGCGGCCAGGCGGGTTTCCTGGTCGTACTTGAAGACCGGCACGGCGACCTGGCTTTTGTCCACGCGGCCTTCGACGCGTTTGGTGTCGTCTTTGGCGGTGACGACGTATTTGACGACTTCAATGATGCGCTGTTCCAGTTTGGCGACGCTGTCATCTTCGGAGACGCCGTCGTTGGCTTCCACGCCGAGATTTCGCGGGGCGTTTTCGAGGCGCTGGCAGATTTGTTTGACGAGTTCCTTTTCCAGTTCGGTGAAGCATTGGCGGCCGCGCTGGGTGATCAGGGCGCGTTCTTCCGGGGTGAAGCTGTATTTTTTGTCGTCGAGCCCCACGAACACGGCGTAATTGGTGGAGACGAGGAGTTTTTCCAGACGGCTGGCGAGGTTGGCGGCGTCCAGGCGGGGCACCACGGGCAGGCCGGCGGGCGGGTCCTTGAGATCCAGTTTGAAGTCCGCCGGCAGGGCGGAAAAGAGCGCGCGGTCCACCCCGCCGAGCCGGTCAATCTGCCGGTTGAGATCCTTCCAATGGGCCTGATGGCGCTCCTTGAGGTTGAGTTCGCCAATGTAGTCAAACTGGCTTTCCACGCGGAGCGAACGGGTGTCGGCGGAGAACCACTGGAGGGCGTTGACAAAGTATCCGGCGATTTGCGAGGCGTAGGCGGTGGCGTCCAGGTTCACCTGCTCCAAGGGCACCCGGTCATTGGGGTTTTGCGGGGCGCGGGCGCGGATGAAGGTTTCGATGATGGTGTTGGGCAGCAGGTTCAGAAAATCCGCCGTGTCAGCGTAGGCGCTGACGACGGGGTCGGGCCCGAAATCGAAGGGGCGCACGTCGCCGTAGCGGCCGAGGTCGTCGTCGGTGGCGAAGAGGAGCTTGTTGGTGCGCGCCTCGGGGCTGTCGTCGTAACCCCAGCGAATGGCGGCGCGGTCATGCGGGAGGGCTTCACGGACGGTCCGCATCTTCCAACCGATGAAGACCGCGCCCTTGAACACCGTGTATTCCATCATGGAACTGGAGGCGAGCTTGTTGGTGTAGGCGTCGAGGGGCTGCCCGGTGAGATAGGCGCGGAACCAGTCATCCAGTTCCTGGTTCGAAAGGGTGGCGGCGAGGCTGCCGGCGAAATTGTGGCGCAGGCCGAGAATGTGGCCGACTTCGTGGGCGACGACTTCGCGCACATAGTCCTGGGAGACGCGCCGCACGGCTTCATCGGTGAGGGTGTCGCTGGCGAGCAAATCCTGGAGGCCGCGGGCCATCTGTTGGGCAAAGACGCGCGGGTCGGATTCGCAGCACTCAGCCGAATCCAGAAAGGGCACGACCAACCGGGCGGCCGCGCCTTTTTTATCATCCTTCTTCGGCTCGGCCAGGGCTTCGAGCGCGCGCAGCAGGGCGCGGGCGCGGGCTTTGCCGTAAAAACTGAAGGTGCTGGTGATGTAGGCCTGTCCGTGCCGGGATTCGCCGGTGAGGGGGTCGGAGAGCACATCGGCGTAGGCGAAGCCCGCCAGATCCCATGGCACCCACTGGACGAGGTTGTATTTGGCGTCCGGCGCGGTGACGCCCGCCGGGGCCGGTTTGGCCTGCACGACTTCGCGACCAAAGGCCAGGTTCCAATACAGGATGCCGTCCCGGACGGCTTCGACATAGTCCGGCGGGGTGTTGGCTGAATAATAAAAGACGACGGGCGATTTCAGATCAAAGCGGTCAATGCGCGCGGAGACGCGGCCGGTGCCGGGTTCGAGGCGGCCCTCGGTTTCAAAAAATCGCGCATAACGGCCATCCACCGGGTTGGGCTCCTTGCCGGCAAAGCTTCCCGGCCGGTAGGGGGCGATGAAATAGCGCGCCTCGAAGCGGTCCTCGACGTCCTGATCGGAGGCCCGGCTGCGGGTCTGCACGCTCTGGCGGATGATCAACTGGCCGGCGTCCCGGCGGATTTCAAAGACGCGGCTGTCGGGCACCTCGAGCACGGTGTCGTGCTGGGCGAAGTCGAGTCCGCCGTCGTCGGTCCACGATTGGGTGAAGACGCGGCGCATGCCCTTGTTGAAATCCACGACGACGAGGTTGGTGTCCTGGCGGACAATGGGGAAACTGGCCAGGAGCCGCCGCGCGGGGAGGTCGCCGGTCACAACCAGTCCCTGGGTGGATTCATAAAGGTCCACGCCATCCGGGAACAACTCGAACCGGACGATTTTGCCGGACAAGCCGTGGCTGGTGGGCGAGCGGCCCTGGGGGATCATGGAGGCACTGAACAAGTAATCGCGGCCGAAGCCGGATTGGGGAATGGCCAGGAGAAAGGGGTCCGCGACCTGCAATTCCGGCGCGATGGGGGCGTCGGCGGTGGCGGCGCGGAGGGAAATGAGGGCGGTCAGAAAGAGGGCCGCCATGGCCAGCCACCGGGCAGGCGACACCAAGGGTTGTTTCATAAGGAAAACCAACATGCCGGAGGGCGTTGGGCGGGGCAAGGGCAAAGTGCCGGTGGAAACAACCAAGGGCGCAGACTGGTTCCGCCCCCGCTGGTATGGCAACCGGAGCGCCGGTCTGTCACCGGCTTCTGGCCTCGGGGACGCTTGGCTGGCAACCAACCGTGTTGAATTGTCGCACGTCCAAAGCCGGCTGCAAGCCGGCGCTCCGGGGGCAGTGTGAAGATGCGCCCAAACAGCAAGGCCCGGACGGCGCTCCCGCACCGTCCGGGCTGTATCACGGAAAGATCAAACCGGCTGGTTAGCTCAGGAGCTTCAGCGCGATTTGAGGTTGTGAATTGGCCTGGGCCAACATCGCCGTGCCGGTCTGGACGAGGATGTTTTGCTGGGCGTAGGCGGTGCTCTCCGTCGCCACGTCGACATCCATGATCTGGCTGTTGGCAGCCGAGAGGTTGTTGTTGAGGGTGGTGAGCTGGTTGCTGTAGTTGGTGAGCGTCTCCTCGTTGGTGCCGATGGTGGCGCGATCCGACGCGAGCTGGTTGACGGCGGCCTGCACCTCCGACAAGGCGGCCACCGCGCCCGAGGTGGTGGCAATGGAGCCATCCACCAGGCCGGAATAAACGGACGCGCCCAGGTTGACCCCGCTGTTGTTGAACATGCCGCCGCTGCTGTCGGTGGTCACGGCCAACGAGTCGCCGTTGAACAGGCTGACCCCGTTGAAGCTTTGGGTGGCGACGTTGTTGATGTATTTGGCGAGCGTGTTGTACTCCCCTTGGTACAGGGTGCGGTCGCTATTCGATTTGGTGATGTCCTGCGCCTGCACGGACAGTTCGCTCATCCGGTCCAGGGCGCTGTTGACCTGCTGGAGGTAACCGTCCTGGGTTTGGTTGAACGAAATGGCGTTGTTGACGTTGTCGGACGCGGCCGAATTGTCGCCCATTTGCTCGGTCAGATTCATTGACACGGCCAGGCCGGCGCTGTCATCCGACGGTGAATTGACTTTGGAACCGGAGGACAACTCTTCGAGCGATTTGCTCAGATTATTGCTGGATTGCTCCAGAAAAGACGCTGTCTGCTCCGCCGATATGTTTGTATTAACTACTAGGCCCATAATAACTCCATCCATGAGTCGCCCCGGGGGGGGCATTGTTTTTACGCGACATCCATGTCGCGGGCGAACCTGTTAAAGGGCGGTTCACCATTGGTTAACCCCTGTCAGCTCTTCTTGGCGACTGACCGCCGGTTTCAACACCTGTCTTATCGGTGGAAATGGTGGTAACTTTAGCGACCACCCAAGGTTGGGTGAGGTTTTGCGGTCTGACTCTGCACCTTGCACGCCGATGGCGCAGGCGTGGCGCTCGCCGGAATATTCAAACACCAATCAGCAAAATTCAAGGAAAATTCAAATTCCAAGCCTCAAAACTGGTTCCGGGATTTTATCTGAATTCCACGCGCTGCGGCTCACAGAGCCGCGCTCCGTTTCCGGGCGCGGGTCGAGGTTCCAAGGCGCTGTCAAAGAGACCGCAGGGACGGGCCGGGGGGGAAAAGACAAATAATGGGCGGTCCGGCAGCACCGCCCTACCGGGGAGATGTCCGCCCTCCCGGCCTTCTCCCCGGGGAGAAGGAGCATGGTTCGTCCGGGGGGTGGCGGGGGGATGGCCGGGGTGGGCGACCGGTTGGCCGCAAATCCGCCGTCGCAAAGGCTATGGCGGACAAGATCGGCGGAGGGCGGGCGCGCCAGGTTGGCGAACGGTCTGCGGGTTGGGAAATCCGCGATACAGCAGACTGGGAAGTCTGCGGTACGAAAAAACCGCCCTCTCCATGAACCGTCTCCCAGGTTCATGGCGCCAATGTGCATCCAATTTTGGAGGTCGAAACTTCCCATGAACCTTGATCAGGTTCGGGGGTTCAAGGCGCGACATTTCGTTTGGGCGAATTCTCATCCCGGCCTTCTCCCCCGGGGAGGAGAATCATCGCCCGCCTCACAGAAAGATAGCGATTCCAGTGGCCGAACTTCAGGGTTGGCAAAACAAATGCGGCAAACGCCAGTTTGCCGCTACGCCAATTCCGGCAGGGGAACGGGACCGGTGGTTGGCGGGAGGGATGGACGGGGGTGGGTGGGTGTTTGCCCGCAAGAGCGCCAGAGGACGGGCGCTCTGCTACGGGACGCTACGCGCCTTTCTGCGCTGAGGCTCAAGTGGGACCGTAATAACGGGTTGTGCCGCCCGTTTTTTAAGAGCCGACCTGCGCCACGCTTGTGCAAAATGGCATTGGCGGATGGTGCCCAGTGGCGATAGATTGCTTAATTGAAAATGATTGCCTGCTTGATTCAGGGCTGCGTCCTGATGGCATGCCTTCTGGCACCTGCCGTCGGGGCGCAAATCCTGATCCACCGTTACAGCGCTTTCAATGAGCCCAACGGCAGCAGAATGGTCACGGACGCCGTGGCTTCGGCCGGCGGCACGCTGAAAGGCGGGGCCACCCTCCCCGGCGGCAAGATCGTGCTGAACGGCACGAATGAGTCCGGTGCATCCGGAAGTGGTTGGTGAGGCTGGAGAGGTGCGCTTTTTTGAACTCGACGACGTGTCGTCTCGTCCAACAGCGGCGACTTGTCGCCGCACTCCAAATCGGCCCCCGGCCGGAAATGCCGCCAACAACTCCGGGATGCACGGCCTTGAATGGCGCGCTGTTCTTTCGTCTGGCGCACCCTTGATTTGGTTGTCAAATTGACAAAAATAGGTTTGAATCAGACCAAAACAAGAATTATTATTAGTGGCAGAGTTGCGGGACGCCGGGTGACACGGTTTCCAATGGTTGAAGGTGTCTGGGCGCGGCCTTCAGGCTGCCGCCGGGTGCAAACGGGGGAGGACGGTTCGCCGGGCGGGCGCGTGATGGGAGGGTGAAACGCGCCGGAAAAACGGAATTGCCGGCAGAGATGCGCAAATTGGCTAAATCTTTGCGCAAATGGGCTTTGCAACTGGCGGGCTTGGATTGTATGTTTTGACAAAGCCTTTGATTGGACTAATCCGGGGCGCGTGCTGTGGTGCGGGCCTGAGTTGAATCGGAGACGGCCGGTGGTGAAAATGAATTGAATGAACCGGCGGTGGGTTCTCCAGCAGACAGGAAAGACGCTTTCCAGTGTCGTGGGATGAAGGGCCGTTCATCCTGCAACCCAACCGCAACCCGGCCACCGTTGAATTTATTTGGTAACTTGAAATAAGCAAAAGACAAACGATTGTTAAGCAATATGACAAACACACCCACGCCCAAAACCGAACCGGTCCCCGTCCGGCAGAACCAGAACCGACGGGGATCCCCTTTCTCCCGCGCGTTCACTCTGATTGAACTGCTGGTGGTCATCGCCATCATCGCCATTCTGGCGGCGATGCTTCTGCCCGCGCTGGCCAAGGCCAAGGACAAGGCTATGCGCATGCAGTGCCTGGCCAATCTGCATCAACTGGAGCTGGCGATGTTTATCTATGGCGGCCAGTTTAATGACAAGCTGCCCGTTTTGGGGGACAGTAATGCTTATTGGGTTTGGGATTTGCCGGATCCGGCGGCGCAGATCTTGTTGGGTGGCGGCATGACGAAGAAGGCTTTTTATTGTCCCGGAACAGGTCCGAAGTACAATGACGTGTACAATTGGGCGGGAACCGGCATTGGCGGGGTTAACGGCTATGTTGCCGGCGAAACGCTTTGGAACTTTGGGGTGACGGCCACCCCGCCGGCGAGCACGGACTTTCATTGCATGGGATACGCCTGCACCTTTAGCGGGACGAATACCGGCACCGGGAAGGCCGCGTTGATTATCACCAATGTCAACGTAACCCTGCAGCCGGAAGTGGTTACCTTCCCGGGCACGACTATTTCGTACAGGGAAAACGTTGCCACCCGCGAGTTGGTTGCAGAAGCAGTTATTAGTGAAACCGCCACGGAGACCGGCGTCAAATATTCGGGAACCAGTTTTAATAGTGTGGCTGGCGGTTTTGAGGTTAATGGTCAGGTTTACCCACAGGTCACCCCTCATATGGACAGCAGAGGCAATCCAACGGGGGGGAATATAGGATTCAAAGATGGTCATATCGAATGGCGGAAATTTGATCTGATGATTCCTCGCACCCAAGAAGGGGCCTTTTTCTGGTGGTAATGGTGGTAAACGTGCATTCCAAATCATCTTGTATTAGTTTCATGATCACAGGGGTTTCCCCTGCGAATTCCTTCGCCCCCCAGAGCGGAATTGTGCCGGCCAGACGGGTTGCAGGGTGTTGAATTCTGAATTCATGGTGGCCACGGTGTGCGCCAGTTTCAAGCGCAACCGTTTCCGCCGGTTTGCCAGCCAAGTCGGGCAGTTCGAACATCCAATATGCGAAGTCGCGTGCATCATTTGATGAAGGCGAGTAGCGTCGAACTGGCAGTCGGCTGTCTCGCGGATTCGCAATCCGCGAAGCGTCCGGCACCGCGAATCCGCTTTTGCGCCATCAGTTGGCCCACAGAGCGCGGTTTTGAGGTCGTTTCTGGGAGCCTGCGGGTGGCCTGCTGCGATTTGCCAGAGGTTTTTGGGGGGTCGGCCTGCTGGCCTCACCTGGGCACTGCGACAGCCTCAGAGCAGGTTTTAGGGCGCATCTTGGGGCCTGGCCCCCATAATGGGGATGGATTTGGTTCCTCATCCATTAAACCCCACAATCATAACGATCATAAGTGGCGGCAGCGATTACAACAACGACTCCCCAAAAAAGCCGACCGCCGCGGCGGAGTTTCCTACCTTCGCAGCAGCCTGCGACTGGTACATCGGCAGCGCCGTCCCGTGCGCGAGTACCGGGAGGATTCAGCACCAGCAGTTGGGTCCGTCTTGGAAGACAAACTGGCTTTCACCCTGCCGCGCTGGTGACTTATATGAAACTAGCTCCAACGGCCTTCCATCAGACGCGGACAATGCAAACTGCGGCGATTGGCAGGCTCTATACACATGATTTGCCTCGTTGCGATTCCTGTGCGGGTCCTATTCGCAATCAGTGCTGACCACCCACCCCAAATCTTCGGCAATCGAAAAATCACCTCCTTGAATTGTGCCATCACAACCGCTATCGCCAATATAAATGATCGCATCTGAAGTGTTTGCAGGGGGAAGGGATTCAAAAAAAGCATTCAAAGTTTCAACATCATCCATTGTAAGTCCACAGCTATCAACCAATAACCAGTTAAGTGAGTTGCAATTATCAAGATCGATTGATGTTAAGAACGGAGAATATTCAACGTTCAGTCCCTGCAGGCTGGTGCATCCGCTGGCGTCAAGAGAAGTTAGCTGGCTGAATTGACAGAAAAGGATTTGCAGGTAACCCAGCCCGCTGACATCCAGAGAAGACAAGCTGCCATCGAAGCTATAAAATGAAGTTATGTTCCCGCTGGGATTTCCGTTGGCATCCGACGCCCAGAAAGTAACAGAACTGGCAACGCCAAGGGAGGTGGCGTCAACTTGTGGTGTTCCTCCGGCTGGCAAACAAGTATAGTGGCCGGTGGTCGTGGTAATATTAAAGTTAGCGTATCCGCCGGCAGATCCTCCGTTGGCCATGGTGCCAATATTGCTACTCGGCGCATCTGAAGCGCTGATGCACGCCGCATTCGGGGCAATTGCCCAACGGGCAATGTCCGGTGAAAAGATGCCATCGTTAATTGTAAGAAATGACCCAGCAATATATAATGCGTTTGTAGAAAGAGCAATTCCGTAGATCCAGCCATCGCTATCAATGCCTGCCGCTAAAGGATGCCAATCATCACCATCCCATCGAGCGATATTATTGCAGGTGTTAGTGATGCCGGTTTTGTAGTCGAATATTGTGTTAAAGACGCCTGCCATATAGAGCGTTGTGCCTTGTACGATTAGCTGGCCGCCGGACACGTTTGAAATATAGTAATCCGTCGACCCGTCGTTTGAACCCGCTTCTGCACACTACTGTCCGGGTATTGAGAGGAGTGATTGCGAGAATGTGCTGTATTTACAG
>CAZUBG010000164.1:0-13133 GCA_964618545.1 uncultured Bifidobacteriaceae bacterium
ACGGCCTGCCGATTGGGAAATCGGCGATACGGCAGGTTGGGAAACCTGCGGTACGTCAGCGCCAGGTGAGGGCACCGGGCCGACAGTGGCGGATGCGATGTCTGTGAAGGGGGGCGTGGTTGGCGCAGGGACGGCCTGCCGATTGGGAAATCGGCGATACGGCAGGTTGGGAAACCTGCGGTACGTCAGCGCCAGGTGAGGGCACCGGGCCGACAGTGGCGGATGCGATGTCTGTGAAGGGGGGCGTGGTTGGCGCAGGGACGGCCTGCCGATTGGGAAATCGGCGATACGGCAGGTTGGGAAACCTGCGGTACGGGGCAGTGACAGGCTGGAAGCCTGTCCCACGTTGCATAAAAAACTCGCCAGCGCGGCGGGCCAAAGTATCCTGTCGGCCGAATGATTTACTTCGATTACAACGCCACCGCGCCCGTGCTGCGCGAGGCGCGCGAAGCGTGGCTGGCCGTCACGGAAAAGACCGCCGGCAACCCGTCCTCCATGCACCAGTTCGGACAGCAGGCCGCCGTGGCCCTGGCCGAGGCCCGCGAGAAGCTGGCGGCCCACCTGGGCTGCCATCCGCTGGACATTATCTGGACCAGCGGCGCGACGGAGGCCAACAACACGGTCATGCATCATTTTGCCAAAAAGCTGGGGGCGACCGGCGAGGTCTGGATTTCCGCCATTGAGCATCCCTGCGTGTTTGATTCCTCCCAATATTATTTTGGCAAACGCGCCCGGCTCATTCCCGTCACCCACGACGGCGTGGTGGATGTGGAATGGCTCACCGCCGAACTGGCCGACACCCGCCCCGGCCTGGTGGGCGTGATGGCCGCCAACAACGAGACCGGCGTGATCCAGCCCTGGCGCGAAATCCGCTCCATCTGCGAGGCCTACGAGATCCCGTTCTTCACCGACGCGGTGCAGTTCATCGGCAAAATGCCGTTAAAGGGACTGGGCGAATGCGATTACGTCAGCGGGGCCGCGCATAAATTCGGGGGCCCGCGCGGCGTGGGGTTCCTGAAAATCCCGCATCGCAGCCCGTTCACCCCGCTGCTGCACGGCGGCAAGCAGGAGGGGGGCCGGCGCGCGGGCACGGAGAATGTGGCCATCATTGCCGCCATGCTGGCCGCGCTGGACGTGCGTGAAAAACAGATCGCCCGCAGCGAACATGTTTTGCGCGGGGTCTGGCGCGAGAATTTCGAACGCGAACTGCTCCGCCAGCTTCCGGGCACCACCATCGTCGGGGCCAGCCAGCCGCGCTTGTGGAACACCGTCTCCGCGCTCATGCCCGATGGGGACCGCAAGCTGCAATGGGTGGTCCGGCTGGACAAGGCGGGGTTTGCGGTGTCCACGGGCTCGGCCTGCACGACGGGCAAGGAGGAGCCGTCGCACGTTCTTTCCGCCATGGGGTACAAAGCGGCGCAAGCCGTGCGCTCGGTGCGCTTCAGCGGCGGCTGGGAAACCAACGAGGCCGACTGGGAGGCGCTGGTCAAGGGATTGATCAAAATCAACGCGGAGCTGCATCCGGGGAAGGGGTGACCTTATGATCAAAGAACATGATCGCGTGGTGCTGACGACCGACCTCCCGGCAGAAAAGCTGGGAGCGGGCGATGTGGGAACGGTCGTGCATGTTTATCGAGATGGCCTGGCCTACGAAGCGGAGTTTTTCACTCTGGACGGAAGTGCGGCGGCGGTGGCCGCCGTCGAGGGGGCACAAGTCCGCCCGGTCAGCAAACGGGACATCAGTCACGTCCGCGAGTTGCAGCCTGTTTGGGGTCCGTCAATAAATAACCTTCACAACCTGACGGGTTCTTTTGACGGCTGGCAGCGTTGCTCGCTCGTCACAGAACCCTTTGGCCAGGCTTCCCGCCCGCGCCTGGCCAGCCGTCAAAATTCCGGCGTCAGGTTGTAAAGTTTATTTCTTGACGGACCCTTAAAGGCGCCGGGCCCCAGGCCCGTCAGGGGCGATATATTTGCAGCCCCCATTTCCAAATATTATTTCCAAGCTCCGTTAGGAGCGGCATCTTCGGCTCTCGGCCAATACTTTACACAAATTCGCGTTCCCAACTCGGTGCGGTGATTCGTTACATTGAAAACCAGCAAAGGCATCACGCGAAAAAATCATTCCGTGACAAATACGTGGAGTTGCTGGAGAAATTCAAGGTGGCATACGACGGGCGTTAGATTGTTAAAACCACCGAAGAATGCCCGCCCGGATATGCCGCCCCTACGGGGCTTTTGGGTTTTGTGCGGTGCGGGGCTACAAATATATCGCCCCTGACGGGGCTGGGTGATGGAAGTGCTTTAACGCATGCCCGTACATCCGCACGGGTCAGCGTGGGGTATTCCTCCACGGAATCGCCGGCGAATTGTAGGTTCGGGATGGCGTTGGGTTCGATTCAAAATTTGGCCCTTCTTACAGGCTGACAATGGCGACCCGGCCCGGCGTCAACCCTGGCAGTCGGGCGAGAACCTTGGGCATCAGGGGCAAAGTTTTATTGATCTGAGTGCTGCCGGCCACAAGCACCACCACGACAATCTGAGATTTCGTCGTGTTTTGTTGAAAACTCAAGTTGCGGTCGGCCGTCAGGAAAACATCAAAGGCCTCCTGGGCCAGCGCCAGCAGGCGTCCGTTTTTAATGCCGCTCCAGCCCATTTTCTGAACGGAGACACAATCATGCCCAGTCAACGCGCGGCCCAAACGGCAGTCGAGACATTCATCAATAAGGATGCGCAGGGCCGACGGTTTCAAGCATTTTCAAGTGGCCGGCTTTGATGACGGTGATGGCTTGCGAGCGTTTGACGGAGGGGAATCCTTCCAAAAAATCTTCAATGGATTCACCGCCTTCAAGGGCGTCAATCAGATTTTGCAAGGGGACACGCGTGCCGACAAACACGGGCGCCCCCCCATGATCTCGGGATCGCAGTGGACGATTCCCTTCAAATCTTCAATTGTCATAGCCAAGCCAACATACCCTCGCCGGCCGAATTGTCACCTGCAAACACAGGTGTGGGGCGCGCCAGCCCTCCGGCCGTCACTCGCCCCGGTACACCGCCCGGGCGGTGCAGGTTTCCGCCACCACGATTTCATTGAGCATGGGCAGCCTGGGTTTCAACAGGTTCCAAATCCACACCGCCACGATTTCGCTGGTGGGATTTTCGAGGCCGGGAATTTCGTTCAGGTAATTGTGATCCAGCTTCTCCCAAATCGGTTTGAAGGCCGCCGTGACGTCCGCGTAATCCATCAGCCAGCCGAGTTTGGCGTCGCACTCGCCGGCCACGACGATTTCCACCTTGAAACTGTGGCCGTGCAGGCGCCGGCACTTGTGGGTTGTGGGCAGCAGCGGCAACAAATGCGCGGCCTCAAATTGAAACGTTTTTCTCAACTCCATTTTCATAATTCATAATCCGTCCAGGTCACCAGGTCGCCCAGCGCCGGGCGGCCGTCATGCCGCCAGGTGAGCGGGGGGTTCTGCATTTGTCCCAGCGGACAAATCCGCAGCACGCCCCAGCGGGCGAGTTGGCGGGTGGTTTCCGCCGCCTGATCCCCGGCCACGGCCAGGCCCACGGTGGAGACCCGGTCGTGAATGCTCTCCAGATTTTCCAGCAGCGTCTTCAAATCCGGCACCGCCTTCACATAGACAAACCGGTTCAGGCAGGAAATTTGGAACTGCGGGTCCGACTCGTAAATGACCGTCCAGGCCGTGGAATCGCGGCTGCACCAGTGGCGCGTGTTGCCCGGGGCATGGGCCGCGCGCACTTCGTAGATGCCGCGCCGGGCCACGATGGCCGCCGCCGCCGCCACCGGCAGTTCCCCGCGCGGTTCGCTGGCCTCGCGCTGCTCCAATTCCGCCGCCAGCAACTCGGCAAACCCTTCCGCGCGCATCCCGCCGCCTTCCTGCACATAAAAAACATGCGGGGACAGGCAGCCCAGTTGGTTCCAGGCCACCACATCATCCGCCGCCCGGGCCGCCACGTGTCCGGCCCGAAAAGCCGAGGGCAGCGCCTCGCCGGTCACATAGCCAAAACTGACCCGGTGGCCGTAGCCCAGAAAACGGATTTTGTGCGGCAGCCGGGCACGAATGGCGGCCAGCGTTTCATCACTGCCGGTGGCCGTCACGCAATCGGCCCCGGCAAACAGCGCGTCCTCCAATTCAAGGCTCCCCCCGCGCCAGTCGGCGACCTCCAGACAGGCGCCCATTTTGGCGTCCGCCTCGTAGAGCGAATGGGCGAACAAGCGCGGCAAAAAGGCCGTGCCGCCGGCGCACTTCACGAACTGCGCCGAACGCGTCAGCACCCCCAGCACCATGCTCATCAGCGCCGGATTGGGCACGTTGCCGGCCGTGATGTGGGCCACCAATTCCGGGGCCACCGCCATGGCCGCGCGCTGGGAGGCCGGCTCCGCCACGCCCGCCACCAATTCATCCAGCCGGCGCGGTCCGCCCAGGTCCTGGATCAGCAGGGCGTGCAGATTTTCCCGGGTGAGCCGGCGGAAAAAAGCGTCCAGCCCGCGCTCAATTGTCGCCCGGGAAAAGCCGGTTTGGCCCGGTCCCTCCGCCAGGGCCAGTTGCCGGAAGGGGCTGCCCGCATCCTGCCATTCGTCGGCCAGGTTGCTCAGCAATTTCACCTGCTGATCCGTGGTGCGCCCGGCCAGATACCTGGCCCGGTTGCGTTTCAGCGCCTGGCAGGCTTCCGTGACCATCATCGGCGACAACGCCGCCTCGGGCGGCAGGTCGGCGAGAAAATAGTTGGGAAGATTCATGGGTTAAACCGCCATCAGCGAACACCCGCGCGGCTCGGCGCGTTCGGCCCGGCCAATCAATTCAAAACCATCCCCGCGCCGGACCGCGAGATCCTCGGTCTGAATGGCCGCCACCGAAAACACATTCGCCAGATCAAACACCCGGAGGATGCCCGTGCCGCCCTCCGCCACCTCGCGCCCCGTTTCCGGCGAGACGATTTGCACCCGCGCCCACGGCGGGAAATGGTTCTCTTCATCCCCCACCGCATAGGCCTGCGAACTCAGCTCGCACATGCCGTATTCGCACACGATCTGCGCGAGCGGCACGCCGAGTCCGTCCCGGATCATTTCATGCAATCCGGCCTTCGACAGCGTGCGCGAACGGTTTTTGTAACCGCCCGTCTCCATCACCCGCGAACCGGCGGGCAGGTGGAAACGGACATGATTTTCCGCCAGATAATCCAGCAGATGAACAAACGAAAACGCCGTCCCCAAGAGCATCAGCGGTTGACCGGAAATCCTGGCGGACTGCAATGCCCGAATCACCGCCAGGAAATCCACCGTCCACGAACCATCCCCGGCCGGGGTCCCGAGAAAAACGGATTCCGGCAGCGCCCGCCGCCGCCGCACCGTGTCGAACATGTAAATCAGCGAGGAATGCGGCGCCGCCGAGCGCCCCGGGGTCAGAAAAAACACCCCGTCACCCGGACCCAAATGCCGTTCAAACCCGGCCAGCAGCGACGCCTCATAAACCGCCAGCGATTCCGCGCGGTGAAAATGGCGGCTGGGCTTTTGCTCCGTGGTGCCGCTGGAATGAAACACCACCGTCCGCTCCTCCGGCGTGAGGCAGGACAGCTCCAGTTCCTTGAACGCCACCGTCGGCGCCGCGGGGATTTGCGTCCAGTGTTCGACCCGCTCCGGCGTCCTGCCGCGCGCGGTGCAGAGTCGCTGATAAGCCGGGTTGAACCGAAATTGCAGCGCAAACAACTCCAAGGCCCGGGCGTTGAAATCCGCATCGTCGCAGCCGACGTGAGGAGGTGTTGCCGAGGACAAAAACCGGGGAAACTTTGCCGCCGGGGGCAGCACAAAGCCGGATAATCCTCCACTTTTCAACGTGCTGCGGCTCACAGAGCCGCGCTCCGGGACTTGCGCAACACGCGCGTGAGGAGGCTCATGATTGAATTCAGTCGCGCCCAAAGCTCCGGGCAGCCTGACATCACCCCCGGTGGAGATCCATTGGCGCAATCGCGCGGCGAAATTAGAAAGTCCGGTATTCATGCGGTGTTTGTTTGGGGCTGGTTTTCCGCGACAGCCGAAGCACAGGATAGCAATCCCCGCCGCCACGGCAAGGCGGAACGAATGCCCTTCCGCAACCTATTTTGAACCCCGGCCGGCAAGTATTGTAAAATGACCGGCGGGGGGACATCGGGTAATATTCATCGCTTTTAAGTGGGATAAGGCGACGCCAACTCAACGATGAATGCCATGCACAGGCCGCGCGATGTCCGGCTGGATGCCCTGCGGGGGTTGTTCCTCCTCATCATGACGGGGGTGCATGTGCCCGCGCCCATGTCGCGCCTGTTTCAGGACCCGCTGGGCTGCATTGGCGCGGCCGAAGGTTTTATTTTTCTCAGCGCGTGCCTGGCCGGCCTGGTCTATGGCAATGTCTATGAGCGCGCGGACTGGCCCACCCTGAGGCACCGCATCCGTCAGCGCGTCAAGCTGATTTATGGGGTACACTTGCTGGTCCTGATCCCCATCGTGCTCATCGTTTGGGCCATTGCCGGGAGCGTGGCCCCGCTGGCCGTCCACTTCTCCGATTTTCTTTCCCATCCGTGGGGCAGTCTGGCCCTGATGCCGCTGCTGCTGCATCAGCCGCCCCTGTTCGACATCCTGCCGCTGTACGTGGTTTTTCTCGGGGCGACTCCGTGGCTGCTGGGGTTTGCGCGGCGGCACGGCTGGACCCTGCCCTTGCTCCTTTCGTTCCTGGTCTGGCTGGGCGTGCAATTCAAACTGGATGCCTGGATTCCCGCCAATCCGGTGAGCTGGCTGCCGGTGCGCTGGGGGGCGTTTGATTTGTTTGCCTGGCAATTCCTCTGGATTTGCGGCGTCGCGCTGGGGGAAACCGCCCGGCGCCGGCCGGTCATCAAAGCGCCGCTTCGCGCCGCCTGCGGCTTCCCTGCGGCCGGGGTGGTCCTGCTCGGCCTGGCGGTGCGCCATGGCTTCTGGCCCCATCAATGGTGGAATGACGATTACTTTCTGTGGATGGACAAGTGGACGCTGGGTCCGTTGCGCCTGCTGGATTTTTCCGCGTGGACCCTTCTGTTGGTGGCGTGGAATCCGCATCCCCCCGCCCGGCCGCTGGCACCCATGGCAATGTTGGGCCGTCATTCCCTGGCCGTGTTCGCGCTGCACCTCCCGCTGGTGATTGCCGCCGGCGTGGTGATTCAAATGACGACGCTCCCCAACGGATGGCAAAACGCCCTCGGGCTGTCCCTCTTCGCCCTGATCTTCCTGTGGGCCGCGTGGCTGGACGCCAGAGCCCGGCCCCAACTCCCGGCCGCACAAAGCAAGAAATCCGCCGGAACAAAATCCGGCGCCCAGGAACGCAAACAGGCGCTGGTGACGTGACCCGGCAAAGTTCGATCTGCTATTTTTGCTTCTTCACCCTCGCTTAAGGTTGCCCGGCGTAGAGTGGCTTCATGATAAACACGGATGCCGATCCAAGCCGCCTCTCCCCGGCGAATTTCGTCCGGGTGACGGCGCTGGTTCGCGCACCGCTGACATCGCTGGAAAGCCGGCGGCGCTTTCCGCACTCCAACCGTCATTCTTACCGCATCGTGTGGTGCGGTCGGCGGGTGCGGGGAAATCACAGCACAACATCAACACAAACGATCATGAAAACCAAAATACTCCTCCTGGTCCTGGCCCTGGGCGCCTCGACCTGTTTCGTCCAGGCGCAGGAAACCAACGCGCCGACCGACGGCCAAACCCCGCCCGCATTCGACGGCGGCCACGGGCGACGCGGCGGGTTCCACCTGCTCCCGCCGCAGGCCCGGGAACGGTTGAATCTGACCGCCGATCAACAGAAACAACTGGCGGTCCTGGAAGCGGATACGAAAGCCAAACTGGAGCAGATCCTCACAGCGGACCAAATGAAGCAGTTGGACCAGATGCGTCCGCCGCGTCCGCCGGGCCGTCCGGGCGGTGGTTTCAACGGTCGTCCGGGGGGACCGGGCGATGACCAGGGCGGGCCGGGCGGGCCCGACGGCGGCCCTGACGCGGCCGGTGGCAACCCGGGCGGCCCGGGCGGGCCGGATCAGCCGTAAGGGTTTGCTCTTAACGAAAAGGACTGCCGTCACTGACGGCGGTCTTTTTGCGTTGAACGCCGGGATTTGACGGAAACCGTCCTGGCACGGGATTAAGGAGCCGCAAATAAATAACGACGGAGTACTCGGGACAGGCTACAAATAAAGGCTCAATTTACCAATGAAACCAATGGTTTATAAGCATAACAGGTGCAGCACAAGTCATCACCCTGGCAGTAAGGCGGCAAAATGACGCCGGAATTTTGGCGGCTTAATTTATTTACGGCTGCTAACGGGTCTCCAGTTGCAGCACGTTGATGGAGTACGGCGCAAACGTGCGGGTGAAGCGGGTTCCCAAACCCTTTATTTTGGTGGTGACCGGTTTTACTTTGGCCGGATCAGTGAGGGTGTTGGTGTCGGCGGAATTGGCGGAGGTGAGCACGATCAGGGTGCCTTTGGCGGCCACTTTCTTCGCGCCGTTGAGGTCGAATTGCACGGTCTGTTCCGTCGCGTTCAGATTCACAATTTTTAGCCAGACGGTTCCGGTGGCACTGCTGCGGGTGGCGCTGTAAAAGAAACCGGCCGGCGCTTCGGTCATCGCCGCGGGCACCACGGTGTCGCCGCGATGATTGAACATCTGTTGCGCGTAATAGGACGGTGAAACGTAACTGTGCAGCGAATCGTAGCCGATCAGATTCGGGTTCCATTGGAACGCCCCGGGCTCGACCCGCGTCAGCAGCGGCGCGTAACAGTTCATCACGATGATGTCCGAATTCCGCTCCAAACCGGTCATGAAGGCCGCATCACCCAGGGCGGCGTGGAGGTTGGGGGTGGGGGCGTCTTTGTAACCCCAGGGCATCCAGTTGTAGGAGACCAGGCCATTCGTCTCGACCCGCGTGATTTCGCGGGTCGCCCATTCACCGACAAAAATCTTCGGCTGGCTGCGGTCGTAATCATCGTATTTGTGGGCAAGCTTCATCATTTCGCCCGAGGTCGCGTAGTAGTGATCGTCGAGGACATCGGGCACGCGGGTCTTCACCGGAATGGTGGCGATGCACTGCAATTGGGGATGCGCCGCCTTGATGGCGTCGTAAAACTGCGCGAACCGGGCGCCATAGGTTTTTTTGGCGTCGCCCACAAAATCCTCGTTGCCGATCTCCACATAATGCAGCGGGAACGGTGCGGGGTGTCCGTCCGCCGCGCGCCGCGCGCCCCAGGTGGAGTTGGTCGGGCCGCTGACATATTCAATTTCATCGAGCGCCTCCTGCACAAAGGGTTCCAGGTCCGGGCCGGGCTGGACCGTGGTCCCCGAGCGCTTCACATCATTGGGCAGCGAGAATCCCGCGTACACGGCCAGCACCGGCTCGGCGCCCATGTCCTCGGCCCACTCAAGAAATTCCAAAAGGCCCAGGCCATCGCTGGAACGATACCGCCAGGTCCCTTCGTGGCCGGGCCGCTGCGAGATGTCACCCAGCGTTTGTTTCCAGGGGAAATGCGTGTCCACCGACTTGCCTTCCAAATAATTGCCGCCGGGGAAACGGAGAAACGCGGGATGCAGCTCCGCCAGGTCCGTCATCAAATCCACCCGGTTGCCATTGGGCCGGTCCTTAAAGGTGGGCGGGAACAGCGAAACGAGGTTGAACCAAAAGACGCCGGGTTTGGCCGTGGACATCACGAGCCGGGCGTGGTTGTCCGGCTGGATTCGGCGGGTCTTCAGCGTGACCGTATAACGCGCCCATTGGCTGGTGATTTGGGGGACTTGCGCGGTGGCGCACACCGTGCGCCCGTCGGCGCTTTCGAGGCTCAGGGTCAGCGGGCCGGCGGAATCGGCGGCGGCCTTGGCGAAGAAGGAGGCGCGGTAAGTTGTCCTGGGGGCGGCGGGAATTCCCCAGAAACCCTCGTTGGCAATGCCGACCCGGCCCTGGGTGGTGCTGGTCACGCTCAGCTTTAACGAAGTGGTCAGGGCGGAATTAATGGGCTGACTCTCATCCAAGGCGATGGAATTGCCGTCGGCGACGGACACCAGCGACCAATGGACGGGCTGGTTGGGGTCGTCCTTGAACGATCGGTTCTGGATCAGTTCGGCATACAGACCGCCATCGTAGGCGTGATTGATCTCCTCGGTCATCATCCCGTAAAAGGTCGGGCTGACCCGGACGCCGGGCCGGGACAGGTCAATTTCCATGGTGGGGGCCGGCGCGTCCGCCGCCGATAACGAGAGGGCGGGGAGCAGCATGGCCGCGCAGGCGGCGCAAACAATCAAATTCAGGCAAACGGACGGCTTTTTCATAAGGCAACGCGAACTGGTTTGGTTGAGGACAGCTTGGCTTTTTTGCCGCGTGGATTCAAACCATCTTTTTTGAGCGCTCCAGGCCGGGTCGAGAATGACTGCCTGCCAGCGGCGGGGAAGAACCGGAGAGTTATTCAATGGCCCCGTTGGCAGCCACTTCGTAGCTGGCTATTTTCCGGGGTCCCTGCGGGACAAAAACGCACGAACAACGACTTGGATGGTGGTGGATCAGTTGGCTCGGATTGGCGAAAGAACCGCCTGAATCAGAGGTTTGACCGGCTTTGACCGGGAACGGCGGCGGAGCGGAGACCTGTTTGTGGATAAAGTGCGTTGGTTCAAGGTCTTAGGCAATCGGGGTGGTCGCCGGCGTTCCGTCTGCCGCGCTGGATTGAAAGGTCGGATTGGGTTTGACCCGGTTTGACCGGGTTTGACCGAACCCAAGGCGAAAAAAGGACAATCTCATGTTGGCAAGTCGTTTTATCGTGTGATCTTTTGGGCGGACAAAAGGGTCTGACTCGACGGGGATGGTTTGACGCCCGAGGCCAGGTCAGGGGACCCGGCCTACAGGGCGAGTGCGTTTTTGCAACATCGGCTTGGCACCACACCGGACATCTCCCCGCTCAAATAGATTTTATTTTATTTTTTTGCTGAATAGCGTTAATTAGCGTTAATTTTTCCAATTAGCGTTAATTTTTGCGGCCCTCTGCCGAGGGGCCGCTACGAGGACTGGCCGGCCGCGGGCCGGTGGCCTGGCAACGGAACATCACGATGTCAAAGAGCGGAGGGGGGACTGAAACCAGCCGCCGTCGCGGAAGCGGTGGCGGAGCCGCGAGACCTGCTCAACCGGGAGCCGAAGCTTCCTGCTTTGATTTAGGCACACCGGTTTCGGGGGTGAGTCAAATTGGGGCGGCACTTTTTAGCTGACAGAGGTTTATTCTTTAGTGTTGCTACTGAAAAACGCAGTGGTTGCGCGGGTTACGCAGAAAGGCGGGGATGCTTAACCGCAAAGATCGCAAAGATCGCAGAGAAGAGACAAAGGTTTTGTGCCCACGAATTAACACGAATTTAAACGACAAAAGCGGATGGCGGAAAAGACGGGAATTCTTAACCGCGAAATACGCAAAATATGCGAACAAAGACGGGGATTATTCAAACCACGGAGGCGCAGAGCGTGGACGCCCTGCGGGTGCTGATTTGGGAAGAAACTTGGGCGGAGGCTTGCCGCAAGGTTGGGCGGATCTGGCACGCCCTCCGGGGTGCCGCGCGTATTGGCACGAAGACCGGAGGTCTACGCGTGGCTCCGACCTCCGGCTACTGTCCGGCAACCCTCCGGGTTGACGGGAGGACTGCCACCGGGATGCAAGTGTTTGCAAGACAACCGCTTCCATCAGGTGTTTCTTAAGGGAAACAGGACAATATCAAGACCCGTTTAAGAATGAACCTTTCCATGGGTGGAACCTCACCGGGGCAAGAGGCGTCACCGCGTTGGAGCCGGAGGCACAGCCAATTGATAAGATTCGATCTGGCGCCGGATGGCTTCCGCAATTGACGCCTGATTCTGCACCGTGGCCAGATTCATCGCCTGCTGGAGCTGCTGAATGGCGGCAGGAAGTTTTCCTTCCCGGGCCAGCGCGCCGGCTAAATTACAGTGCGCTTCGACAAAATCCGGCTTTAATTGAAGCGCCTGTTGGAATTGCTGAATTGCTTCGGACCCCCGGCCTTTTGCGGTCAGCGCATTGCCCAAATTATTATGGGCTTCGGCAAAATCCGGTTTAAGTTGCAGCGCCCGCTCGAATTGTTGAATGGCTTCGGCCGACTCCCCTTGTTTGGCCAAGGCGTTGCCCAAATTGTAGCGGGCTTTGAAATAATCCGGTTTAAGTCGAAGCGCCCATTCGAATTGTTGAACGGCTTCAGGCAGCTTCCCTTGTCTGGCCAGGGTGTTGCCTAAATTATAGCGGGCCTCGGCAAAATCCGGTTTAAGTTGCAGCGCCCGCTCGTAGCAGGGAATGGCCCCGGCCAGGTTCCCCTGGCCGGCCAGGGTGCTGCCCAAATTATTATGAGCTTCGGCAAAATCGGGTTCGAGTTGCAGCGCCCGTTGGTAATGTTCCATGGCCTCAGCCGGGTTCCCCTGGGCGACCAGCGCCAGGCCCAAATTATTATGGGCGGTGGCATAGTCCGGTTTGAGGGCAAGGGTCTGCTGATACTGTTGAACAGCCTGTGAAAGCTTTCCCTGGCCGGCCAACGCGGCGCCCAAGTTATTGTGGGCCATATAATTGTCTGACGTGCAAACGAGCGTCCGGGTCCAGAGGGCGACGCTATCTTTCCAAAAGGTCGTTTGCACACGGGCCCCCGCCAAAAGGCCGGCCAGAATTGCCGCCGCAGCGCACCCCAGGCCGACGCGCGGCCAAGGTCGGACGCCGCACAGATCCACTGCTCCCCAAGCGACCATCAGGTACAATCCGATTTGCGGGAGGTAGGTGTAGCGGTCCGCCCGGGCCGCGCCTCCCACTTGGATGAAACCGATCACCGGCACCAGCATTCCGAGATACCACAGCCAGCCCACGAGCAGCCAGGGACGCCGGCGCGACCCCGCCAGGACGCCGGCAGAAATGACGCCCAACAGGAGCACGGACGAACCAACCAACCCAACGGACCAGCGCCCCGGATAAGGATAAAACGGGGCCATTCCCACGGGCCAAACCATTTGTCCAAGATAAGCGGCACAGGCGACCAAGGCGTTGCTGATTCGCGCGGGGAAATCCATCGCTTGAAAGGTCTGTATCGCTTCATGTTGCGC
>CAZUBG010000165.1:0-13082 GCA_964618545.1 uncultured Bifidobacteriaceae bacterium
TCATTTGCGCCTGCACATCGGTGGGGAATCCGGAATAGGGCAGGGTGGTGATGTCCGATGTTTTTAGATCGCCCGGACGGCGGGCCAGCAGGTCCGATCCCCGCCGTTCCACGCTCACACCGGCTTCGCCCAGCTTGTCAATCACGGCGCGGAGATGATCCGCCCGCGCGCCCTTGACGGTGACCTCGCCCCGGGTGGCCCCGGCGGCAATCAGGAAGGTGGCCGCTTCGATGCGGTCGGGGATGACTTCGTGTTCCGCCCCGTGCAGTTTTTTCACGCCGGTGATGGTGATGGTGGGGCTGCCCGCGCCGGAAATGCTGGCGCCCATGGCGTTCAGGAAAGTGGCGAGGTCCACCACCTCCGGTTCGCAGGCCGCGCTTTCGATGACGGTGACGCCCCGGGCGAGGGTGGCGGCCATCATGATGTTGGCGGTGCCGAGCACGGTGGGGCCGGCGCGTCCGCCCAAAAACAGGGAATTGCCGGTGAGTTCCCTGGCGCTGGCGGAGACGTAGCCGCCCTTGATTTCAATGTTCGCGCCGAGCGCGGCAAAGCCCTTGAGGTGCAGGTTGATGGGACGCGCGCCGATGATGCAGCCGCCGGGCAGCGAAACGCGCGCTTTTTTCAGCCGTCCCAGCAGCGGACCCATGATGCAGACGGAACCGCGCATTTTGCGGACGAGGTCGTAATCGGCGTAACCGGTGATCTTATGCGCATGCACCCGGAGGGTGCCCTGTTCAAACGTGGCGGTGGCGCCCAGCGAGGCCAGAATTTGAACCATGAACCGGGTGTCGCTCAAATCCGGCACCCGCCGGATGACGCAGGGTTCGTCGGTGAGCAGGGTCGCCGCCATGATGGGCAGGGCCGCGTTTTTACTGCCGCTGATGGTGACTTCGCCGTGCAGGGGCGCGCCGCCTTTGATCAAAAAACTTTCCATGACAAATTTATAAACCGGCGATTAAAATCCGGGCCCGTTGAGAGTAGTCCTCTTTGATGGCTTCCACAATCCACTTCTGGTGTTCGAACAAGTGACGGATCGCGTCCGCCTGCCCATCGCCGAATTCAACCATGATTTTCCCCCCGGGCCGGAGGCGGGCGGCCGCCTGGGCGGCGAGCAGTTGGTAAAATCTCAGGCCGTCCGCGCCGCCGTCCAGCGCGCCGCGCGGGTCAAAATCACGGACTTCCGCCTGGAGCGTGGCGATTTCCGCCGTCGGAATGTAGGGGGGGTTGCTGATGATCAGATCAAAGGTGGCAGCCGCCGGCAGCGCGGCGAAACCATCCCCCGCCAAAAACTGAATTTGCCCGGCCACCCGGTTTTTTTCTGCGTTGGCCCGGGCCACGGCCAGCGCCGTTTCGGAAATATCCAGGGCGGTGAGCTGCGCGGCGGGACATTTGGCGGCCAGGGCAATGGCCAGACAGCCGCTGCCGGTCCCGAAATCCAGGGCCGTGGCGGACGGAGGGCGGCTCGCGAGAAAATCCCAGCCGCATTCCGCGAGCAGTTCGGTTTCCGGGCGCGGCACCAGCACCTGGCGGTTGACCTGCATTTCGTAACCGCAAAAGGAAGTTGAGCCGGTGATGTGCTGCAGCGGTTCGCGCAGGCCGCGGCGTTTGACCATTTCGCGCAGGGCGTCCGCCTCCGGCGGCGTGAGGGCGCGCTCGAAATTCAGGTACAATTTCATGCGCGGCATTTGCAGGAGATGCGCCAGCAGCAGCTCCGTTTGCAGCCGGGGCGACTCCACGCTTTTCTTCGCGAGAAAGTCGGTGCTTTTCTGAATGGCTTCCAAAAGGGTCACAGGCGGAAATCAGGCCGGCGGGCCGGGCGGTTTGGGGTCGTGCGTGTGGACAAACAGGCCGGTGTAATAGGCGAGGTAATAGCCCATGTTCAGCCCGAAAATCAGCAGGGTCAGCGGGCTTTGAAAGGGAGCCGGCTGGCCGTTGCCGCTGGTCAGGTTTTGAAACTGGTTCAGGCGGTAGGCCATTCTGCCCACCAGCAACAGCGTCAGCGCCACCCCGAGGTAGGTGTTGGGCGTGTAATAATGGCCGTCTTCGGTGGTTTCAAACTTGGTGTGACGCAGGCCCAGCAAGGCCAGGGCCGCGCCCAGCAACACCCCGGAGCCAAAGCCCAGCCCCAGGTGCGGCCTGACCAGGGCGGTGCTCAAAATGAAGACACTCACCAGGCCCAGGATGACCAGGCGCAGAATCAGCCGGCGCGGCCTTAATTCCTGCCGGCCAATATTGCGGCGGATGCGGCGGTAGATCCCCCAGGCAAACACGCCGGCCAGGGCAATCATTCCGGGGGTTGAATTTGTCATGGATCAATCACGGGGGTTTTGCGCGCGGTCAATCGCCGGCGCAGGAGGTTCACCAGCAAGCCCAAACCAATCAACAGCGCCACCGCCAGAATCGCGCGCCAGACGGCCTTGTGATTCAGCGACTGGCCAAACGAAAGAAAGGCATAGACGTAAAACGTCTGGACCAGCATGGAGAGAACCAGATAACGGAGGAAGTTAACCTGGGCGAAACCCAGGAGATAGGTTTGCATGAACAAGGGCGGGCCCGGGGTGATGCGGATTAACAGGATCAACTGGGTCTCCTCGCCGGGCAGCACCTGCGGGATGCGCTGTCCCCGCCGTTCCAACCAGCGACCCAGGGGGGCGCGGAACCAGCTTCGGGCCATCCAGTAGCCGGCGGTAAAGTTGATCAAATAGGCCGCCCCAACCAGGGCCATGCCCGGGACAATGCCCATGCGGATGCCGATGGCCACCAGCAGAAAACTGGCGGGAAAGCCGATGAGCGGCAGGACGGCCACGGCCAGAAAAAGCCAGGCCGGGCTCGCCGCCCCCACCGCGTGCAAAAACAGGGTCCAAACATGCGCAAACCACACAAGCATAAAATAAGTGTTTTCAGGATTAACTGTAAATGTTCTTCGGATGACGCCGGCGGCGGAGCAGGGTGAACAGGTAAAAATCGCGCAGGGCCACCAAGACCCACCCGGCGAACCAGAGCGGGCGACCGGTGATCTTCCGGGCGGCGACGGTGATTTGGTGCGAGTATTGGGCGTCGCCATTCTGCCGCACCCGCCGGGCTTTGATGCCGGATCGCACCGCCAGCAGGCCCTTCAACTTCAGCCGGCGATGCCAGATCCAGCCTTTGCCGCGCAAGGCTTCATTCAGTTCCATCGTCCGCCATTCGTCGAGAATCAGGGATTGGATGGTCGGCGCGAGAAAGACCGTTTGATTCGAGCCGTGCCAGCGGTACTGGCCCAGCGCCCGGTTTACATGGACCAGCTTTTGACACCGAGCCCCCAGGGCGGCCCAGTAAATCTGGTCGCCCATGATCGGCGCATCCAGCGGGAATCGCACCGGGACGGGTTGATAATTGGTTTTGATCAGGGTGGCGCAAAAGGCCTGGTTGCCCAGCTCGGCCTTGCGTTGCAGAAACACATCCCGGTCCAGCACGGTCACGGAGCCATCCGCCGGACCGGAAAAACTCAGGTGCGCGTCGTTTTCATCAATGCGCTCATCCACGCACCACGCCAGACCGGTGAAAGCGCCGCCGCCCAATGCCGCCGTCATCACTTCGTAGAATTCAGGCGCCACGGCGTCGTCATTGTGCAGGATTTGCAAAAAGTCGGTTTCGATTGCGAGATCCAGGCAGCGGTTGAAATTACCAAAGAGCCCCAGGTTTACGGGGTTGCGGACAAATTCACAGGGCAGGCCGGAAAAATTCCGCACAATCTCCTCCGTCCGGTCGGTGGAGCCGTCATCCAACACGACCACGCGATCGGGCCGGCGGGTCTGCCGGGCGAGCGATTGCAGCGTTCTTTCAATGAAGGCCTCCCCATTGAACGAGGGGATGGCGGTTATGATCGAGGATTTCACCGGGGGCAAGGTTAGCTGGAAGGACGGGTGGCAGACAAGTTCTGGCTTTCATTAACCTTCCGGCTTTCAGAAGATGTCGTCATGAACACGTTTGATCTTCCCGTTTTCACATGGACCTGACGATTGTCGGCGGGGGCATTGTCGGGCTCGCCACCGCCCATCGCCTGCTGACGGCGCGGCCCGGACTCAAACTGGTGCTCCTTGAAAAGGAAGACAAACTGGCGCCGCACCAGACCGGCAACAACAGCGGGGTGCTGCACTCCGGCCTGTATTACAAACCCGGCTCGGCCAAGGCATTGCTCGCCGTGCAGGGGTTGCAGCAAATGCTGGCGTTCTGCCGCACCCACGGGGTCGCGCACGAGCAGTGCGGCAAAATTGTCGTTGCCACCGTGCCCGAAGAACTGCCCCGCCTGGAAAACTTGTGGGAGCGCGGCAATGCCAACGGTCTGCAGGGACTGCGCAAACTGACCCCGTCGGAAATCAGGGAAATCGAGCCGCACGCCGCCGGTCTTGCCGCCATCCAGGTGCCCCAGGAGGGCATTGTGGATTATCCGGGCGTTTGCGAAAAGTTGGGCGAACTCATCCGCCGGGCCGGCGGCGAAATCCGGCTGAACACCCGTTTTGACAAAGCACTGTCGAGGAATGGCCGCTGGCTGCTGGAAACCTCCACCGGCGATTTTACCTCGCGCTTTATCGTGACCTGCGGCGGCCTGCACGCGGACCGGTTGGTGCGCGCCACGGCGCAAAAACCCTCGGCCAAAATCATCCCTTTTCGCGGGGAATATTTTAAACTCAAAAAATCGCGCCAACATCTGGTCCGGCATTTGATTTATCCCGTGCCGGACCCCAAGTTCCCGTTTCTGGGGGTGCATTTTACCCGGCTCATTCACGGCGGCATCGAGGCCGGGCCCAATGCGGTGCTCGCGTTTGCGCGCGAAGGTTACCATTGGGGGGACGTGAATCTCCGCGACCTGGCCGAATCGCTCGCTTACCCCGGCCTCTGGCGGTTTCTGGTCAAATACCCGAACATGTGCGGCTACGAAATCCTGCGCTCGCTCTCCCGGGCGGTGTTCACGCGTTCGCTCCAGAAGCTCGTGCCGGAGATCCGGGCGGAGGATCTGGTCACCGGCGGGGCCGGCGTGCGCGCGCAGGCCATGCTGCCGGAAGGCAAACTGGTGGAGGATTTTCATTTTGAGGAGGCGCGCGGGGTGCTCCATGTCATCAACGCCCCTTCCCCCGCCGCCACCGCCTCGCTGGCCATCGGCGAGGTCATCGCCCAAAAGGTTTTGCCCCGGTTGGATTAGGAGCCTTAAATAAATCAAGATGGCGAGATGACGCAAAAAGAACCAGTCAGGTTGCCACCTTGATTTATTTACGGCTCCTTGGGCCGGTTGCCCGGGCACCCGGGCCGGGTCAGGAAACCAAACCCAGTTTGTTCTCAATAATCGTCAGCCAGGCGTGCAGGATGAACGTATGCACCTCCTGAACCCGGGCGGTGGTCTGGCTGGGGACGATGATCTCGTGCTCCGCCAGGCCTTTGCAGTGGCCGCCGGTTTTGCCCAGAATGCTGACGGTGGTCAGGCCGTTTTGTCTGCCCAGCTTCAGCGCCGCCACCAGGTTGGCGGAATTGCCGCTGCTCGAAAAGGCCACCAGTGCGTCGCCGGGGCGTCCCAGCCCCTCCACCTGGCGGGCAAACACGGCGTCAAACCCGAAATCATTGGCGATGCAGGTGAGCAGCGGGGCGTCGGCGCTCAGGCAAATGGCGGCCAGGGACCGTCGGTTCTGATCGAACCGGCCCACGAGTTCCTCGGAGAGATGCAGGGCGTCGGCGGCGCTGCCGCCGTTGCCGCAGGTCAGGAGCTTGCCGCCGTTGGCCAGGCGGGCGGCCAGAATCTCACCGGTCTGTTCCACCACCGGCACCAGGCTGCGAAAGTTTTCCACCGTGGTGCGGAGCGCTTCAAGTTGCTGGGCGACAGTTTCCATAAAGTCAGGGGGATATGTAGCAGCCCGCCGGGGCGAAGTCAGTCACTAATTGCTCGGATTTGGGTTAATTCAGCTTGGTTTCAGGCCCCCAGGGCTTCGTTTAGTGGAACTTAACTCGACAAACCTGGACGGAGCCGGACTCGGTTTGGGTTGCTGTTCAAAAAGACACAGTTGGGGTTTTTGGGCTGGGACTTTTTTTGACCGGTTCTTTTTGATTTTTGTCGTGTTTTTCCGTTCTGGTTCCTGATTTTTCTTAAACCGCAGGGGGCGGATGTCAATGAGCCACGTTTGGCTTCAAGACGTCCACCGGGGAGGCTTCGGGATGCCGGGGCGTATTCTCACCCGGGCAACCCTCCATCAGCCTCCTGCACGGCGGTTGGCACGACCCGGATAAAAAGGCCGGGGCCCGCCAACGATGTCTAAGCTCGTGGAGGAACGGAAAACTGTCAAGAGGGGAAAAGAAAAAATGGGGGATTTTTTACCACGGATTTCACGGATGGGCACGGCTGGGGAGAAACCAAATCGGAAAGCGGGAAAGTTATTCACCGTCGGCGCGGCCGAGCTCGCTGCGGCTCGCCGCCCCGCCGGTGGAATAACTCTGGGAATCGTATCAGCGGGCAACGTCCGCATCCGTGGTTTGCAGAACCAATCCGCGCTCAATGGCCACGGTCGCCAGATGGTCACCCCCACCGTTCAAACATGGCCCTTGTCCGTTCCTTCTCTTATCAGTCTGGCCAGCCACACTTCCGCCTGAGGTTTGATCAACCCCCAGAAAACTGGCGATTTCCGCTTCGGTCTGACCCGCCGCCAGCGCGCGCGTTGAATGGCAAGGCATGATCTTCTGCCCCCATAAACCGCTGTTTGCCGGGCAAAACCAGCATAAAAATCCTCCCGTTTCCGCCCCGGTTTGCAAGTCGTTGCGGCTCAATGCCTTGTTTCACCCCGCCGCCGTAAAAAACAGCCAATGGCGAAAATGTGGGAGACGACGTCAGAAGGCTCAAATATCCCGGCATCAACCACGGCAAGGGCGGCAAACTGATCTCCCAGCTCACTTTCGACGTGCCAACCAGCTTGCCAAAGTTCATCTCGGTCCGGGCGTTGCCGCCATTGTTTGAATCCAGCCCTGAAGAACGTGCGTTTGTTTGCGGCGTGCCGAGCCTGAATAAATGTATGACATGCTGCAATCAACGGGCTTAACCACGGCTGAGGCAGGTGGCCCTTGGCGTCGTGTCCCAGGAGTTTGATGGCAATTCCAGCCAACCGGGGCGACCGCACGAACTTTCCGCAAGAACCAGGAATCCTCCCGGCGGTCCCTTCGCGTCAAGTCGGCGACCACGGCGTAAACAGTGCCGGAAAATGCCGAACCCGCTCAACGGCAAACGTTTCCATCCATCAACAGTGCTGGTGCCGCCGCGCCGCCCCAGCCGGTCTTATGGTTACAGCTTATGCTTTATTGCGCTTCACCTTATACGATTTTATTCTTCTTGACACAAACGAATAAAGAACGCAATAATAAGTTGAATCTTTAAAAGCCATGCCGGGAAATCTCAGGCTCAACCGAGATCGTGAACCATGAATGAACATTTGCGCATTCCAGGCAAGACGGTTTACGTGATCGGCACAGGCTTCTCCCGACCGCTCGGACTTCCGGTCATTGCGGAATTCATACCCGAGGGACTGTCCATCTTAAAACGGCATGCCGCTGGCCCGCAATGCCCGACCCAAATATGTTTGCAAGAGATCGGAGAGTTGCTTGGCAAGCACATGCCATGGCTTCGTCTCGCCCAGTCAAACCACACGGAACCGACCATTGATGACCTGTTCTCGGCGGTGGACTTGTTTGACGCCGAACCCGGTGCCGGCGAAACGGAAAGAAATAAACTGTGCGGCTTTATTCGCGAAGTCTGCCGGCTGGCGTTGGAAGAGCATGTGAAGGGAACTGGTGAATCCTGGCTCGGCTCAAAACAGGTGAAGCTGCGCAAAATTGACCAGGTTCACCTGAATCAAGAAATCTTTAAGAATTTTGAGAACGGTGCCGAGCATCTGTTTACGGGAGAAAGTAATCAGATTTGTCCATACATTGCCTTTCTGTCCCAAATTATCGGAACTTCACCCAAAATCCATGCCCAGGCGGGTCAAAGAACAACCTGTGACTCGCAGTCGTGCGCCATCATTTCCCTGAATTACGACAGCGTCGTGGAGGAAAAAATAAAGGAATTGAACTGGGGATCAATCCCGGCTTCAGGAGAGAACGGCCGGAACAACCCTGCTTTCAGGATTTACTATGGAGATGACGTCGCCACGGAAGTAGGCAATCCCGGCGCTCATCCCGCCTGGGTTGTCACAAATGATCCTCAGGACACTGACGTGCCGTTGATCAAGCTGCATGGTTCATTCAATTGGGAAAAGGCCATTTCAACACCGCAAGGCAATCAAGTTTGGGTCAAAAATGAAGAAACCGCCCCGGCGGCGATCGGCGCCAACATCGTCTGGCCAACCTGGACTCGAAGCCGGTTTGAAGGGGTTTCCGGCCTTTTGTTGAATGAAGCCCTCAAGCACTTGTCTCTGGCATCGCGGGTGGTGTTTATCGGCTATTCGATGTCACTTGCTGACCGCCACATCCGTTATTTGTTGGCCAAGGCATTCAACACGCCGGAATTACCCGAGGTCGAGATTTGTAATTATACCGCCGGAAGCCCTGACGCGGCTGAACGGGAATTGCGGCTCGTTTGGGAGCAAATGCTGGGCGAACTCGCGAAACGCATAAAGACCACGATATTTTCTGATGGCTTTGTGGAATATGTAAAAAAATGGAGGTGTCCGGGCTTGAACGACCCGGCAGAATAACCAAAACCAGCCGCATGTCCGCATGAAAACAAAATTATCCAGAATTCCCACGGGAATCAAATCCCTTGATGAGCTGTTGATTCCAGGGGGACCCGGCAACAAAGAGCCAGGAATCGTTTACCACCAGGAAATCGGCTTGTTTGGGGTTATCTTCGGGGCCGCCGGCAGCGGCAAGTCTGTGCTCAGCCTCCAGCTTTGCTGCAAGTTTGTCAAGCAAGGGACAACAGACGAGCCGCATCACGCGGTCTATGTGACCCAAGAACCATTTGAGGTCGTCGAAGCAAAAATCTACGAACACTTCCAATTTCTTGATAAAGCAAAACGGGAAACCCACAATCTTCAAAAGGAGAGGGAATTGCCCCTAAAATGGAAAACCAAGGGATTGTCCACGCTCACCGTCATAAACTTGCCCCTGGATCCGCAACGTCAACGGGCCAAACTGGAATACTTGCTTCCGATTCTTAAGCGCGAGTTCTCTGGCTGCCCGGAATTCTCGGCTTTCGACTTTCAGAACCTTGCGTTGTTTGTAAATAAATTACAAGCGTCTGAATTAAAAGGGAAAGTTTCCGAGTTGCTCAAGGCGAAATTACGCATTGCGCCGGGGACGCCATTGCCAGAGGGCCAGGAGGAGCCAAGTGAGCCCGGATCGTTGCAAAATGCCCTGATTATAATTCTCAATCAGCTTTGCTCGGAGCCATCGTTTTATCAGGAGGAACTTTTCAAAGGGGTGATTCTGCGTTCGGAAACACACGCACTTCTTGATCGGAATCCGAAAAATGGCGCGCAGTTGCGTCGTCTAAACCGGCTTTTGCTGGAGGATGCATACCCCAAAGAAATCATCAAAAGTCTAAGCAAGCGCCAATTGCTGTTTTGTCTCGACAACGCCGAAACGGTAAATCACGGAGCCTACCCGAAAGAGGTTTGGGAGTCACACCATTTGCCGAAGGATGCAAGCTTGCAACAATCCGGAGACAAAGCCAGTCCGGCAAGCGATGATTTCTTTTTTAAACGTTTAAGACAATATTGTGCGGAACAGTGTTTGAACGCTTGGTTTTCCTTTGAGGAAGACCGCATCCAGGGGATACACTCGGAAGTTTTGGCCATCGCCACCACCGAACTGGCCTACGCGGCGGACATTGTCATCCGACTGGGCATCAAAGTGTTTGACAACGGCTATCGTGAGCGCAGCCTTGAAATCGTCAAGGCCAAAAACCAGCCTTACCGGCGGGGACGGCATCACTTTACCATCGAGGGCACCACCAACGGGAGATTCGAAAGAAGGGAGGATGGATATGGGATTGTCATTTTTCAATCCATCGCCTCCCAGTTAAAGGTCATCGGGAGGGAAACGGCCTCCAGTCCGCAGCCAGATTATAAATGCCTGCTGGGTATTCGGGAGGTGGATAAGGATGTTACTTGGAAAAATGCTGCCGAGGAAAAAAGAAAATTACTTGAGGCGCAAGACAATAAAATACAGGGTTGCGAACCTGCTCCTTACCTCAAAAGCGGCACGATCAGTGTCTTGGTTTCGGATTTGGACTCCATTGCCTCGGAGATTGCGCTGCATTTTTCATTGCAGGATAATGAACCAACCCTTTACCTGACAACGCTGCATCAGAATGAACAAATCCGGAGCATGATCGGACAATATTCAGACCTTTCGGAAGCCTACGAAACAACCCAAAACTTCCAGCTTGTCACCTTGTTTCCTGAGCATATTGGCGAAGACAAACTGTTGCACGACATCCGGGAATGGATCAGACACCCGCAGTTCCAGAAGAAGCCCGCCCGGCGGGTGGTGTTGGATAATATTTTCAGGTTGTCGAAGAAATTTCCACTGCTTTATGATGAAGGTCATTTCCTCGCGGCTCTGTTTGCCGTTTTTCGCAGCGAACGGGTCACGGCCTTGGTGGTGGACATGGTGGAGGTTGGCGAGGGCACCAATCCACTGCACGAGTCCTTCGCCGCCGGACTGGCCGACCATGTGTTTATTTTGCGACACGCCGAATTGCGTTCCGAAGTCAGCAAGATTTTTTCTGTGGCCAAGCTGGCCGGACTCCACGAACCCGACAAACTTTGGGAATTGCAGGCAACGCCGGCGCGAATTGTTGCCGAAGATCGCCTGGCCTTTTACAAAGGAGCCTTGTCCGGCAGACCAGAACCGGTGGAAGTCATGCTTTCGTTATTTGCGGAATCCAAGGGGTCCCCACTCCACGGTTACCTCCAAACGGAATGCGAAGTGCTCAAGGCCACTTTTGGTCAAAAAATCAACGTCTATACCAGCCATCCGGAATCCTACGGCGCCATGCAACAAAGCGTCGAAGCGCGCAATTTAAGCGCCTTGGGTGACTGTCATGTCATATCCATTGATGAAATCTGGCTGGGCGAACTGATCCGAAGGGATTTGCTACAGGACTTTTACATTGAACATTTGGGTAAAAGCGATGCTGAACGGAAACGGTGGGAGCATGATGAATATGTCACCGCCGGCCAGAACATCGCCATCGCCAGCGCCATCGAGCAAATGCGATGCCAGGGGGAAGCAGCGAAGAGTGGAACTCGGCAAATGGCAAAATTCAACGAATGCAATGCCCTCATCAGCCGATTGCATAAGGGTAATTTTGCCATTCCCGCGCGTGTAAATGTTGGGATTCTCGCTTATAACCCCAACGTTTGGGAGAAGCACGATTTGATCGGCGGCGGTGGGTCCGGCCAGTTGATGTCAAAGACAATCCGAGGCTTCAAATTCGCTTGGTGCAGCCCTCTCAAAATTACACGAACGCCTCCGTTTTGGAATCAACTTGTCGAGCTTCAAACGCACTTTATCCAATACCTGAACGACCGGAGAAAAACCGCGAATATCCAATCCACCCCCACCTCGATCTATCGCTTTTGGGAAAATGAGGAGGTTGAGACCTGTGACGATTGCAAGAAGTATAAGAAACCGAATATTCAGTTTGGTTCGGTCCCTTTTTTGCCTGAGGCCGGCGTGTTCACTTTTTCGATGGAAACCCGGGAGACTTGTGTGTCATTTTTTCTCGAATTGCTGTTAAGTTTCACCCCCAAAGGCTTGTTTCCTGTTTTCACTAAAACCGACCATGAGGGCACTGCTGGCAAATTAAATTGGAATCGAAAGATATGGACCGGGGCTCTGAAGCTCATGTTGGAGCTGTTGAGCCCGTGGGACATTATGAGGTTGTCGCACGCCGCATATCGTCCGGCTAGGTTTGAACGTCCCTGTCTGTTTTCCCGCCAATGGTTTACGGGTTGGGGCATGTTGCGGCAGACGCAACCGGGTTTGGTGCCCATGGAGTTGCCCAAATACAAAAGCGAGAGGGAATACGAGCCGGCCTGCGTCTCCGGCACGTGGTACTTGGGTATTTTGAGCGGAGGCACGGCCTACCGCGCCGGAGCCCAAATTATCAAACAGCTCACGTCTCCTGCCCAGGAAATGGACAAACTCAACCTTGGTATCGGCCTGCCTGTTCGCCGGAGCCTGTACGATGCCGCCGACACGATCAAGAAGGAAGACCGCCTGATTGATGCAAGTCAAAACTTGCTTTACGCCAAAGGGATGACCATGGTTGCCGATTTAAAGGGCACCTCGACATTTTTTGCAAGTGATTTCATTGATGTGGAAAATTTCGTCCATGAACTCAATAAACGTTCACCCTTGGGCACTTATATTAGGGCCCGTTTGTCCCAAGCGACTTCCAATCGTCTCCAGGGGGGGCTGTTTTCAGGAACTGATCCAGACCAATTGCAACCACTGGCTGATGACCTGAACAAGCTAATCTCCAGAGAATCAGTTTATCATGAAAAGCGTTTTGCCGGCATCGCTTTGCGCGACATAACAAAAAAGCTGCTCGCCAAAAATCCACAGGGCATTACGCGCCTGCGCCTCAACCGGCTCCTGCTGGAGGACGCCTATCCGCCGTATATATCCAGGGATCGCCCACAACAGATTAGTTCTGAATTAAGGGGGCATCGCTGTCCGTTTTTTCGGGAAACCATCACCTACTACCGGCGCATATCTCCCCTGCTGATGGGATTGATGGTGGATGCCGCCAAGCACGCCGTTAATTCCAAATGGTTATGGACCAGGGAAGACTTTGACAAAGAAATAGCCAAAAAGTTGAATGATATTGTTAACAGCGCCGAAAATCGTTATGACCAAATATACAAGGAAGAGAAAGACTTGCATTCCCGCCAATGAGACCGTGCGCATGTCTTGCCGATCTAACCTGCATATTTCATACTTTTGCGGCCAACCTGCTCAAAACTCAATCTTGATGCGGCTGTGGTCTGCTTTTGAGACGCCGGCGGATTTCGACACACTGTCGGCTTTTTCTGTAAGTATATTTGAACGATACA
>CAZUBG010000166.1:0-13081 GCA_964618545.1 uncultured Bifidobacteriaceae bacterium
TTAAGTGGTGTCAAGAATTATTGCCAAGTTTGAGCTTTTTTCGTTACTAGGTAACGAAAAACGCTCAAACTTGGCAATAATTCTTGACACCACTTAACTGCCTCAGCCCCAAGGCCTTGTCAATCATGTCAACCCGAACCCGCGTCCCGGCTCGTTACTAGGTAACGAAAATGACCCTCTTATTATTTTTTCCCGCGCCTCCGGGCTGCCTCCTCGACAAAGCCGCCGGAAAGTGCGACTCCAATTGCGTTGGGAGGCTTCGGCACTGCGGTCGGCCAGCAGGGGCCAAATCGGAAAAACTCGCAAAGAAACGATTAGGAACGATAAATTTTTCCCAGACTGGCCTCCCGTCTCCCCGTACTGACCCGGAATGCCCCCTCCGGGAAGCCCCCCCGCAAATTTTCCGCATCCAAACCCGCTTCCGGTTGTTCAAATTAAAAGAGCCGGACGTTTTTGTTGGCCCACACCGGGATTTTCAGGCTACCATCCACGAGACTTTGAGTTATCACGCATAATGATAGAAGTGACCGATTTAACCAAGCGCTACGCCGGCCGGACGGCGGTGGCGGGCATTTCCTTTGCGGTGGGCCGGGGGGAAATCGTCGGCTTGCTGGGGCCCAATGGCGCCGGCAAGAGCACCACCATGCGCATCCTGTCCTGCTTCCTCCCCGCCACCAGCGGCACCGTGCGCGTGGCCGGCTACGACGTCTTTTACCAGTCCGAGGAAGTGCGCCGCCGGATCGGGTTCATGCCCGAAAACAACCCCCTTTACCCCGAAATGCGCGTGCGCGAATATTTAAAATTCCGCGCCCGGCTCAAGGGCCTCGGCTGGAGCCGCTCACGCGAGCGGGTGGACACCGTCATGGAACAGTGCGGCCTGACCGAAGTGCGCCGCCGCATCATCGGCCAGCTTTCCAAGGGCTACCGCCAGCGCGTGGGCCTGGCCGACGCCCTGGTCCATGAGCCCGAACTCATTATTTTGGACGAACCCACCATCGGCCTGGACCCCAACCAGATTCGTTCCGTGCGGCAGCTCATCAAGAGCCTGGCCGGCAAGCACACCGTGCTGATCTCCACCCACATCCTGCCCGAAGCCGAGATGATGTGCAGCCGGATGCTCATCATGTTTGAGGGGAAAATCCTCGCGGCGGACACCCCCGAAAATTTGCAGCGCGTCATGGCCGGAACCAGCCAGGTCATCGCCGAAATCGCCGCGCCGGCCGAAGAATTGCGCAAAATCTGGTCCGAGACCCCCGAAGTCGAGCAGTTCGACGTGTCGGCCGCCGAAGGCGAATTTCAACGGTGCGCCCTGACCCCGCGCGAAGGGTGCGATTTGCGCCTCACGATCTATGACCTGGCCCGGGAACGCGGCTGGAAGCTGCGCGAACTCACCCGCAGCCGTCATTCTCTGGAGGATATTTACGTGCAGGTGACCAAGCCCGCCGAGGAGGAGGAAAACTGATGAGCATTTTCTGCACGCTCGCGCGCCGGGAACTGGCCGCCCTGTTTCTGTCGGTCACCGGCTACGTCATCATCGCGGCCGTGACCCTGCTCGTCGGCCTGAGCTTCGTGGTGCTGCTCACCAATCTGGGCACGGACCCCCAGTCCGCCCCCGTGACGGAAATATTCTACGGCACATTTTGTTTCTGGCTGATCATCCTCGTGGCCGGCCCCGTGATCACCATGCGGCTGTTTGCGCTGGAAAAATCCTCCGGCACCTTCGAAACCCTCATGACCACGCCCGTGAGCGATCTCGAGGTGGTGGCCGCCAAATTCTCCGCCGCGCTCGTTTTTTATCTCATCATGTGGCTGCCCCTGCTCGCCTGCCTGGTTGTGGTCGGCCATTTCACCAACCAGCCGGGAGCCCTGGACCCGGGAACGGTCGTGGGAACCTTCCTGGGCATTTTGCTCGTGGGCTCTCTGTTTTTGTCGCTGGGCTGTTTCGCCTCCGCCATTTCCCGCACCCAGATGTCGGCCGCCATCATCAGCTTCATGCTCGGCATCACCCTCTTTTCCCTGGGTTTTCTGGCGGCGGCCATTCCCGCGACGGCCCAATGGCAGGCCAGCGTGCTGTCGTTCTTCGGCCTTTTCGGGCAAATGCGCGATTTTTCCCGGGGCGTCGTGGACACGCGGACCGTGATTTTCTACCTGAGTCTGACCTTCTTCTTTTTATTCCTGACCTTGCGCGCGGTGGAAAGCCGGCGCTGGAGATAGCATGACCCCGAACCAACCCCCCAGCTTCACGCCGTTCCGACGGTGGCGGATCGGCTTTGACCTGACCCTGCGCACCCTCCTCGTGCTGGCGGTGGTGGTGATGATCAACTACCTCGGTTCCGAGCATTTCACCCACCGGTTTTTTCTGAGTTCACAGACCCGCATCCGGCTCTCCCCGCGCACCGTGGGAGTGCTGCAGGCCCTCACCAACCAGGTCAACGTCACCCTGTATTATGACCGGACGGATGATTTCTATCCCACCATTCTGGCCCTGCTCAAGGAGTACCAGGCCGTCAATCCCAAAATCAACCTTCAGGTGGTGGATTATCTCCGCAGCGCGGGCGAGGCGGAAAAAATCAAGGAGCAGTACAACCTGGGCGGGGACAAGGACATGGTGATCTTTGATCTCGTGGGACAGACGCCCAAAGTCCCGCCGCAAAAAATCCCGGGTGATCTTCTCGTCCAAACCACCCTTCAACAGGTGCCCAATGAAAAGGAACGGGAATTCATCCGCAAACCCATCGCCTTCGGCGGGGAAATGTGGTTTACCACCGCGCTGCTGGCCCTGGAAAACCCGCAGCCGCTCAACGCCTGTTTTTTACAGGGCCACGGCGAACCATCGCTGAGCGATCCCGATCAAAGCCGCGGCTATCTCACCTTTGGCAAAGTTTTGCAGGAAAACAATCTCACCGTGCTGAATCTGCAGCTCAACGGCGACCAAATGGTGCCGGATGACTGTAGTTTATTGATCATCGCCGCCCCCACCGAAGCGCTCACCGAACCGGAACTGCAAAAAATTGACCTCTATCTGTCCCGCGGCGGACGTCTCCTGGCCCTGTTGGATTGCCAATCCATCAACCATCCCACCGGTCTGGAACAAGTCCTGCAAAACTGGGGCATCGTCGTGATGGCGGATTACGTCAAGGACAAGGGCTACACCATCACCGGACAGGACATCAAGGTGCTGCATTTCAGCAATCATCCGATCATGGCCGGGCTGGCTGCGGCCCATCTTCCGTTGCACCTGATTTTTCCACGCCCCATTTTCTCCAAGGACTGGCATAACAACCCCCCGGCCAACGCGCCCGAGGTGGACGAACTGGCCTCCTCCAGTCCCACCAGCACCCTGGGGGGCGATGCCGGCGAACCCCCGCGCGAATACCCCCTCCTCGTCGCCGCCGAGCAGAAGTCCGTCGCCGGCGTGGTCAATCCCCGCGGCAACACCCGCATCGTCGTCGTCGGCGATTCCTTTTTCCTGGGCAACCATTACATTGAAGAAATGGGCAACCGCGATTTTGTGAATGCCAGCGTCAACTGGCTGCTGGACCGCACCGCCTTGGTGAACGGCATCGAGCCGCAGAAGGTCACCGAGTACCGCCTGTCCCTGACGCCCTTGGAACAGCGCGACGCCCGCTGGATGCTGCTTGCGGTCCTCCCGGGCGCGGTTTTGTTGCTGGGCGGCCTCGTCTGGCTGGTCCGGAGAAAATGATGAATTCAAAAAACACCTGCCTTTGGTTCGTGCTGGCGGCCATGTTGTTCGCCACCATCTTCTTTTTGGACCGCTGTTTCCGCGCCCCCGTCTCCACCGTCACCGAAGGCTGGCCCGACTTCCAGACCGCGCAGGCCACCAGCCTCCAGGTCATTCCCTCGGGCGTCCTGGAAATTCGCGCGGACCACACCAACGACAATTGGTTCCTGACCAAGCCCCTGGCCTATCCCGCCCAGTCGGCCGCCATCCAGGCCCTGCTCGGCGCCCTGGCCAGACTCACCCCGGTCGCCCGCCTCACCGCCGCCGAACTCCGCCAGCAACCCACCGCCGAACAGGATTATGGTTTTGACAACCCCGCCTTCTCCCTCGTCCTTGAGGCCAGCCACCAGAAATGGCAGATCAAAATCGGCCGGCGCACCCCGCCCGGCAACCAGGTCTATCTGCGCATCGTCGGCGTGGACGGCGCCTTCGTCACCGACGCCGACTGGCTGAAGCTCCTGCCGCGACAACCCAACGACTGGCGCGACACCTCCCTCGTCAGCTACGAGGGCATTTACAACTGGATCGTCCTCACCAACGGCGCCAAGGTCATCGAACTCCGCCTCGACCCCACCAATCATCTCTGGCGCATGACCCGCCCCCTCCAGGCCCGCGCCGACAGCGACCGCATCAACCTCGCCCTCCAGCAGCTCCGCGCCGGCCGCGTGGACAGCTTCGTCACCGACGACCCCAAGGCCGATTTGACCGCTTATGGACTCGAACCCGCCGGCCTGGATCTGTGGCTCGGCCACGCCGGCGGCCTGGCCGAGGGGCTGCACCTGGGCAAAACCCTGACCAACAACCCCGCCCTCGCCTACGCCAAACGCGAAGGCTGGAACGGCGTCATCACCACCCTCAAGGCCCCCCTGGCCCCGTGGCGCGGCACCGTCAATGATTTCCGCAATCCTCATCTGATTGAATTAACCTCCCCCGTCAATGAACTGGAAGTGAGCGTCGCGCAAAGTTCCAGCCAATTCATCCTGCAACGCCAGGCCTCCAATGTCTGGCAGGTCGCCGGCCAGAGCTTTCCCGTGGACTCCGGCAGCGTGCAAAATTTCATCCAACTCCTCGCCGGTTTGAAAGCCACGGACTACAGCCAGGACGCCGTGACACCGTCCGACCTGCTAAATTACGGCCTCACCAAACCCGCCCTCCAGATCACCCTGCGCCCCGCCGTCGGCGACACCAACCAGACCCTCGCCCAGCTTTCCATCAGCGCCCCGCAGACCAACGGCGTGTTTGTCCGCCGTGCCGATGAGGAATTCATCTACCGGATTGATCCCGCCGATTTGACCCGCATCCCCGAGGCCGGCTGGGAATTTCGCGAACGCCACATCTGGAACTTCTCCGAGCAGGACATCACGCAAATCACCCTCCGCCAGAGCGGCAAGACCAAACAAATCCTTCACACCGCGCGGAACGTGTGGACCCTCGCCCCCGGATCCACCGGCCAGGTCTATGGCCCCAGCCTGGAGGAGGCCGCCCACGAATTGAGCCAACTGACCGTCGTCGGCTGGGTCGGCTATCCCGTGCTCAAGCCGGAAATCTTCGGCCTGAACACGAACAATTTGCAATTGGAACTGGACCTGAAAAACGGCCGGAAATTCAGTGTGGACTTCGGCACCCCGATTGGCGACCAGTCCGCGCTGGCGTCCGTCATGCTGGATGGGGAACGCTGGGCGTTTGTGTTCCCCGCCGCCGCCTACCAGTATGTCGTGAGTTTTCTGACCATTCCGTCAAACGCCCCCTGATATGAGTTTCAGATTCTGGCGCATCTGCCGGGTTGGCTTTCGCTGGTGCCGGATCAGCCTGCTCCTCCTGATTCTGACGGCGGCGTGCGTCCTGCTCTGGTTCAACCAGGTCGGCCTCCCCTCGTTCTTAAAGGAAAAACTCCTCGCCAACCTGCAGCAGCGCGGCATTCAAGTCGAATTCACCCGCATGCGCCTGCGCATGACCCGCGGCATCGTGGCGGAAAACGTCCGCGTCGGCGTGGCCCGCAACCCCAACCGCCCGGCCCTCTCCCTGGGCGAGGTCCAATTGCTCCTCGATTTTGGCGGATTGCTGCACGGCCGTCTGCAACTCCAGGGACTCGTCCTGCGCGATGGCCGCCTCACCGTTCCCGTCACCGGCGCCAACCCGCCCCAGCCCCCCCTCGAATTGACCAACATCCAAACCGATCTCCGGTTTCATGAAAACGACACCTGGTCGCTCGATAATTTTCAAGCCGGCTTCCATGGGGCCAGGCTCGCCCTGTCCGGGGACATCGCCCACGCCTCGGAAATCGTGCAATGGGATGTTTTTCACGGCCAACGAACCAGCGGCCCCTACGACTGGCCCGCCCAGGTCCGGCAGGCCTCGGACATCGTCCGGCAAATTCACCTCTCCGACAAATCCCATCTCACCCTCAACATCGAGGGCGACGCCCGCAGACCCCATTCCTTTGGCATCTGGCTGCAAGTCTCCGCCCCGGCCGCCCAAACCCCCTGGTTCAGCGCCCAAAATCTGCAGTTCAATGCCAGTCTCACCGCCCCGGCCAGCCTCCTCACCAACCGCCCCCTCCCCGGACTCTGGAACAACGCCCGGCCCTGGCGGCTCGCCTGGTCCGCCCGCTTCAACCAGCTCCATTCCGAACCCGTCGGCGCCCACGCCGCCGTCGCCAGCGGTTTGTGGCGCGCCCCGGAACTCGCGTTTGATCTCCGCCTCCAGGACGCCGCCGTCACCAACCACCACCAATCGTTCGCCGCGCAAAACCTCTCTTTCACCGCCCGGCTCACCGCCCCGGACGGTCTCGCCGCCGGCCAGGCTCTGCCCGGAATCTGGAGCAACGCCCCGCCCGCCCGCCTCACCTGGTCCGCCCATTGCACCGGACTCGCCTCCGACGTCATCCAGGCCGATTCCGTGATTGCCACCGGGTCCTGGCGCGTGCCCGAGCTCGATCTTGACCTGCACTTGCAGGATGCCGTGGTGACCCATCATCACCAACCCTTCGGCACACGCAACCTGCAGGTCACCGCCCGCCTCACCCCCCTGCCCGGCGTGTCCGGCAACCTGGCGCTCCCCGGCCTCTGGAGCAATGCCCTGCCCTGGCAACTCGACTGGTCCACCCGCGCGCTCCAGTTGAAATCCGCACCCCTGAGCGCGGAATCCATCACCGCCAGCGGCTCCTGGCGGGCCCCGGCGTTGACCGTCTCCAACCTGACCGCCCGCCTGGGCGGCGGTTCCCTGCAGGGCCGTCTGAGTTTTGATGTCCCCAGCCGACGGCTCGCCTTCACCGGTTCCACGGCGTTTGACCTGCACGCGATCGAGGCGCTGCTGCCGGAAATCTCCCGCCAGCGGCTCTCCCTGTTCACCTGGCCCCAGCCCCCGGCCCTGCGGTTCAGCGGAAACGTGGATTTGTCCGACTGGCCCCCCGCCCCCGGAAAACCGGACAGCCCGCCCCCGGCGGCCGTTTTCTCCGGTGATTTCGCCTTTACCAATGCCACCATGGCCGGCGTGGCCCTCGACCGCGTCCAATCGCATTTTTCCTATTCCAACCAAGTCTGGCAATTGCCGGATTTGAGCGTGGTCCGCGAACAAACCCGGCTCCGCTTCAATGGCACCGAGGACGAAACCACCAAACAGTTTGGCATCCAGGTCCAGGGCGCGTTTGATGTCAACCAGATCCGTCCCTGGATCAAAGGGGAGGTCGCCACCCGCGAGGTGGGCCGGCTGACCTTCCACCAGCCCCTCGTGCTGGACCTCTCCGTTCATGGCCGGCTCCATGACGCCGCCACGCTGGCCGCCTTCGGACAACTCGCCCTGACCAATTTTTCCGTCCGCGGCGGGCCCGTGGACAGCCTCACCACCGGCCTCAACTACACCAACCGCATCATCAACTTTTGCCATCCCTGCGCCCGGCGCGGCAACGGCACCCAAATCCTCACCGCCGATCAAATCGTCCTCGACCTCCTCCAATACCGCATTTCCTTCACCAACGGCTACAGCACCGCCGAACCCCAGGTGGTCGCCGACTCCATCGGCCCCAAAACCGGGCGCACGCTCGAACCCTATCAGTTTTTGACCCCGCCCACCGCCCGCGTCAACGGCTATGTTTCGTTGCGCGCCTCCGAGGGGAGTTCGGATCTCGAACAAGCCGATTTGCAGGTGGACGTCATCCAGGGCGCGCCGTTTCGCTGGCTGAAGTTCCACACCGAAAATCTGCGGGGCACCGCCCACTGGTTCGGCGGCACCCTGCTGCTGACCAATCTGAATGCGGAATTTTACGCGGGCAACGCCGCCGGGGCCGCCTGGTTTGACTTCCGCCCCCGCAACGGCACTGATTATACCTTCGACTTCACCGTCACCAACACCAGCCTGCACCAGCTCATGGTGGACCTGGTCTCCCCCACCAACCACCTGCAGGGCGCCCTGGGCGGCCGGCTCGTCGTCACCCGCGCCAATTCCACCGACTGGCGCCTGATGGACGGTTACGGCCATGCCAGCCTGCGCGACGGACTCATCTGGGAGGCCCCCGTCTTCTACCTCTTTTCCCCCGTGCTCAACACCATTGATCCCGGGCTCGGCAGCAGCCGGGCCACCGATGCCACCGCCCGGTTCGTCATGACCCGGGGCGTCATCTATTCGGACACCCTCGAAATTCACTCCACCATGGTCCGGCTCCAATACACCGGCACCGTGGACATGAACGAAAACCTGAACGCCCGCGTCACCGCCCAGCCCCTGCGCGACACCTGGGGGCTCGGGCCGATCCTGAACACGGTGTTTTTTCCCTTCAGCCGCTTCTTCGAATACAAAGTCACCGGCACGCTGAGCGACCCCAAATCCACCCCCTTGAATGATCTGGCCAAAGTGATCCTCGCCCCCCTGCATCCCATCAAGACCCTGGAGAACATCCTGCCCCCCGTCAACAGCCCCAACCCCGCCACCAACGCCCCGCCCCGGAAATAACCCCCACCTGGCAGGGCGGAACGGCCGCTCTGCTCATGATAATAATGGGTCGGGTATTTTGCGGTTTAGAAATTCGCCGGTTTTGTCTTTTCTTGTCTGCGCCGCTGTGGTGAAAAAACCATGTTTTCCATTTTCGCAATGGATTATGGTATTGTTTCGTTATCCTTGTAAATTAACCAATTTTGGGCGGTCCATTTGCCTCGACAACTTTGGCGGATGCCACAAAAATAGACAATGCCGGTGGGTGTGCTCAGCGTTATGCCTAGACGTGGAAAAAATGCGGTGAACGGGATTGAGGCGGTCGTTCCGCTGGCGGGGATGACCGTCCTCATGTGGATGATTTACCCGCCCGCCCGACAGGCTGTCATGGCTCTCTTTATATTGCTGGTACTGGGTGGTTTGGCGGCGCTGCTGGTCATTGTCATTTTCCGGGTGTTTAACGACACCAACGGGTCGGCTTGGGAGTTCGGCCGCCACAGAATCCTCCGGGGGAGCCGGCCGCTGCACTCCTACGATCTGGCCACCTTGGAGGCGGTGGAGTTCAAACCCGCCGCCGAACCCCCGACCGCCGCTGGTGATGAACGGATTGCACCGGTGGTCACGGTCTCGCCCAGTCCCATCATCACCCGCCAGGCAACGACGCGTCCAACGGCGGAGCTCATCGAACAGTTGCGGGCGATTGACTGGTTCCAGTTCGAGAAGGTGGTGGCGTTGATGTATCGGAAACAGGGGTATGCCGTCACCCGCCGGGGCGGGGCGAATCCGGACGGGGGCATTGATTTGGTCATTCAAAAGAACGGCGTGCGCAAGGGCGTCCAATGCAAACAATGGAAGCATTGGAAAATCCCGGAGAAGACGGTGCGCGAATTGGTGGGGGCCCTGCATATCGAGGGCATCGAACGGGGGGTGTTGGTCAGCCTGGGCGGCTGCACCGACCCGGCCAGAAGTCTGGCGCAGAAGCAGGGCATTGAACTGTTGGAGGAAGCGCAGTTGTCCCGCTGCTTGGAAGCGGCGGACGCCAGCTATGACCCCGAACTTTTGGAATTGTTGGAGGACCGGCGCAAGTACTGTCCCAAGTGCGAAAGCGAGATGGTGCTGCGAACGGCAAAGGAGCATCCGCATCACCAATTTTGGGGATGCTCGACGTATCCCCGGTGCCATTTCATGATGAAGCTGGATTGACCGGGCGGTTCCAGGGGGCGAAACCGGAGCGGGGATGCTTAACCGCGACGCAGAGAAAAGGCTTTTTTAACCACGGAGGCACAGAGGTCACAGAGAAAGACAGAGGACGGGAACGCCCGACCGGGCTGAACGACATGCCCGTTTTTCTCCTTTAACCTCTGTGTCCTCTGTGTCTCTGCGGTAAAAAACCTCCCCGTCTTGGTTCGCGTCTTTCGCGGTTAAAAATGCCCGTCTGTTCCGCACTTCCAAGGTTGGGCCGTCACCTGCTTTCCGGCCCGAAATGATTTCCGGCGGGGTCCGTAAACGAACCGTCGGGATGCACCGTGACCGGAACCACAGATTCTTCAACCGTGATGGCGTCCTCGAAATCCCGCTCGCCGTCCAGAAACTGCCGGAGACGCGTCATGGCATGGTCCACAATTTCCTTTTGCGCCGCCACTTCGGTTTCAAACACGATGTATTTGTCATCCCCATTGGTCAGGACGGGCACCTGCCCTTGGCAGAAGGTGGGGATGAAAATGCAGTAACCGTTCCGGGTGCTGTTCATATCACGGCATAGACACCTGGCCAGGTTTAACGGATGAGGCAGGCATTTCCTTGTTTTGCCGGCCGGGGAATTATGCGACGCTTCGCTCATGGCGAAAGCAGCAGCAGTCAGATGGACACCCGAGCACATGCTCATTGCTTTAAACCTCTATACCAAACTGCCGTTTGGTCAGTTGCACCGCAACAACCCCATTATCATGGACGTCGCCGCCAAGATGGGGCGCACGGCCAACAGTCTGGCGATGAAGCTGTGCAATCTGGCTTCGCTTGACCCGGTGCAACGGGCGCGCGGCATCAAAGGGCTTGAAGGCGCGTCCCGCCAGGACCGGGAGATGTGGAATGAATTCCAAGCCAACCTGCCCGCGCTGGGTGTTGAAAGCGAAGAATTGCTGCACAACTTGTTTGCCAAGGACGAAACGCAGGAGGTGGATTTTCTCCAGCGTGACCGGGTGTGCTTGGCTCCAGCCGGGCCGACGGAAACCCGGGCGAACGTCAAAGTCCGGCGCGGCCAGCAGTTTTTCCGGCAGGCGGTGCTGACGGCCTACGATGTCCGATGCTGCATCAGCGGCATCAATGTTCCGCGTCTGTTGGTGGCCAGCCATATCAAGCCATGGGGCAAATTTCCGGACGAACGCCTCAATCCCCGCAACGGGCTGTGCCTGTCCAGCTTGCACGATGCCGCCTTTGATTCCGGGCTGATTACGCTGGATGACCATTTGCAGGTGGTGTTGAGCAACCGCCTGAAGGAGTTTTTTCCACAGCCAGCCTTGGAGCAGAATTTCGTGCCGTTTGCGGGCAAGCCGATTCGCTTGCCGGAAAAACTGGGCGGGCCGGATGCGGAGTTTTTACGGTATCACCGCAATGAGGTTTTCGAGAGATAAGGCGTATGTGGGACGCCTTGGTCACTGGAGCTTAATTTAAACAACAGACAAGCCAACGAACGCTATACTCTTTGTTTGGTGAAAAATCTTGATTCTTGAACCATTAAGAGGACAACCTGGCTTGGAATGGCAAACGATTGGTCATGCGAAGAAGTTGAGGCAACAATATCAGATTATTTTGATATGTTGGCTTTGGAACTCCGCGGGGAGCCATTCAACAAAGCCGAACACAATCGCCACCTTCTCATGCTTCTTCACGGACGAAGCAAAGGCGCGGTTGAAAAGAAACACCAAAACATCAGTGCGGTGCTTATTGAGCTCGGCTACCCCTATGTTGATGGATACAAACCACTTCCGAATTATCAGGGGCTTTTGCGTGAGATTGTGGAGGAACGCCTTGCCGGAGCGGCCAATCTCCACCAAGCTGCTGCCACTGCGGTCGAAACGGAAGTCATTGAACACCCGCTGGTTGACGATGTGCTTTCAATCCTGGTCTCACCGCCCGCGCAAGAACCAGAAAGCCGGTTGCTTTACGACAGGCCCAACCCGATCAGCAAACCTGTGCGCCGAAATTATCTCGAAATGGAATCACGCAATCGTTCACTCGGACAAGCAGGGGAAAAATTGGTCATTGAGTTTGAACAACAGCGCCTTTGGCGCGCGGGCAAGAAGGATTTGTCCAGCCGGATTGAACATGTCTCAAACAGTCAAGGCGACCATCTCGGGTATGATATTTTATCTTTTGATCTTGATGGCCGGGAACGTTTAATTGAGGTTAAAACGACCCGCTTTGGTTCGTTGACTCCATTTTTCGCCTCGCGCAATGAGGTCGGCACTTCCGAATCACATAATGACCAATACCAACTTTATCGGCTCTACAATTTCGCACGACAACCCAAATTGTTCACCCTCGGTGGTTCGCTCCGCGAGTCTTGCAGGCTTGAGCCCATCCAGTTTTCGGCCATGCCAAGATAGGGTCAAGTTCGGAACGTTCGGCGGGCTTTTCCTGGGGTAAATTGATGGCTTCGCGCATTTTCCGGACATTCAGTCCGAGCGACGCGAGAACACGGTCACGCTGCGGCATGACTCATAGTCCATGAAACACGGCCTAGAATCCATGGACTATCAGTCAAGTTGTGCGGGAAAACGGGGATTTTTAACCGCAAGGAACGCAAAGATCGCAGAGAAAGGGCCTGAACCGCTAATGAACGTGAATGCCGCCGGACGGGAGAAAGCCCATTCAGAGCCTCCTGACGTCGGCTGCCGCGGAGGGGCGCCCGCGAATCGCACGAACGGCGCGAATTTCGGCGGCGGGCGTGCTCATCGTTCCAACGGGGATTTAATCAGAGCCTCGTGACCTCGTCTCCTGCGGTCCATGAATGAACGCATCCGGCCGACCGTCTTTGCGTTCTCTGCGTTCTTTGCGGTTGAATATCCCCGTCTTTGTTCGCCTATTTCGCGGTTAAAAATTCCCCGCCTGGTTTCCGCTTTTGTCGTTTCCCCATCCGTGCCCATCCGCAGGTGAAAGCCCATTCAGAGCCTCGTGACGTCGGCGGGTTGCCCAAGTTAAAAACAAGGCAACCCTTGCTTCCGGGAGCAGCAGAAAAACGGATCACTCTTCACTTTTCAACGCGCTGCGGCTCACCGAGCCGCGCTCACCCGCACACTGTCCCCCCCGTAAAGTCGGCGGGCACTGCCGGAGCGCGGGTCTGTGACCCGCAGCAGACACCTGGCAAGTCCAGGCCTGAAAACTGCTTTGACTCCCCCTTGCCATCGGCGTGCT
>CAZUBG010000167.1:0-7288 GCA_964618545.1 uncultured Bifidobacteriaceae bacterium
CGTTGTAATAGAGGGTGGCCACGCCGGAGTTGGTGTTGTAGGTCAGGGCCACATGCTGGTAGATGTTGCTCTGGATGAGGCCCGGCGCGGACCAGATTTCGTGGTAGCCGTTGGTGGTGTCCACCAGGTTGGCATACAAACAGCCGTTGCTGCTGAGAATCCCCTGCCCCGTGGCGGGCGAATTGGTGACGGACACCCACAGTTGCACGCCGTTGGTGGGGATGGTGTCGAGTTCCGCCACACCGTAGGCCCCGTGCTGGTTGAGAATCGTGCAGGTGTTTCCATTGTTGTCCTGCATGCGCCAGAGGCCCGGCAACGAGTTGGTGGGGCCGAGAATGACCGTATAATCGCTGCCGCAGGCATTGGTCGGCTGCCCGGCCTCCCAGTTGGAGTACGTCACATTGGTCTCGCCGCTGCTCCAGACATTGGAGCCCGGGTGGGCCGCATCATTCAGGCCGATCCACAAATTGCGGTTGGTCCCGGCGTAGTCCGCAAACGCATCATACACCCAGTTTTGCAGGTCGGCGGTGCTGACGGTCACCAGGTGGCCACCCATGTTGGTGGCCCACTGCTCCGAAGTGGTCCAATTCGTTTCGCCCAGCAGATAATAGTAGTGCCCCGTGCCGCGGTACAGGAACGGCCCCGCCAGGATCTCGATGTTCGTCACCGCCGTGTTGGTGGGCATGTGCGCCAGCCATTCGACCAGCGGCTCCTGCGTGAACAGATTCGTCGGGTTGATCCAGCCCTCCACCGTGAACCCGCTGCCCGTGCCCACATCCAGGCCGGGCGCCTGCGGCACCTGCACATAATTATTCGTGCCGGCAAAATCATACAGCTCGCCCTGCGCCGCCATCTCGAAAGCCTGGCCCACCTCGCCCGCGGGGAACGTGAACCGGCCGATCAGCAGCCCGTTGTTCCCGTTCGTCTCCGGATCCGAACTGTCCGTGGCGTTCCCCTCGCCGCGCCACCAGCCGGCGATGCCCGGGCCCCGGTACGAATACTCCACCGAGTACTGCCGGTTCGGCTCCGTCGGGATCATCCGCGTGATCGTCCCCGTGGCGAGCGCCAGGAAATTGCTTCCGTTATACGAATTGGCCGGGTCCGTGATCACGCTCACCTCGTTGTTCGTGAGGACGATAATGTTCGTAAGCAGCACCGCCGAGTTGGTGCTGCTGACCGTGACGTTCGTCTGCAGGCCGTACAGGTTCCAACCGCCGCGCGGGTCGTAAATGTTCGTGGGCGCCACATAATCCCCGTTCGTCGTCGGTTCGAAATCGCTCAGCGTGTAGTTCGTGCCCAGGTCCGTCAGGTCAAACGGCGGAATGGCGAACTTGATCGGCACCGGCGCCAGGTTCGTGTCGCTCGAGAACGTCAGGTACGTGGCGTTCTCCGACACCACGAACGGCGTGTAGGTCCACTCATCCGACGGGGTCGGATTATTCCCCGGATTCATGATGATGGTGAGGTTCGTCGAAGTGCCCGGGCCGTAGGGAATCGCAAATTCCCCGGTGAGGCTCACCTCGCCCGAATCGAAAATTTCCACCCCGTCATAATAAACCACCAGATCGTCCGGCACGGTGTACATGTTGTAATCCACCAGCAGCGTCCCCTGCGTCGGCACCGGACCGAAGCTGTTCGTATTCGCCAGAGGACCGCCCGACTGGACGTTGCCAAATGAGTTCGTGGTGATGTTCAAATGCCCCAGGTTGGTCGCATAATCCCCGCCGCGCTGCTCGAACAGCACATACCGGGCCCGGGTCGGACTCACCAGCGTCAGCGTCAGGTCCGACACCCGCGGGCTGTCCACCACCACCCCCACCGCCGCCGAGAAGATCGTCTCCGTGTTCGTGATCGTGATCGAGTTGGTCATCACCGCGTCCGAAGGCAGCGCCGCCGGCACCGTGGCCGAGGTGAACACCGCCCCGCCGGACACCGCCGCATATTGGAACGTGGTAATTATGTATACATTAGTCGCCGGACTGCCGCTCGGGTTGTAAATCTCGTAGTAATACCGCCCCGGCTGAATCGGCGGAATGGACGACGGCCCCACGGACAACGTGCAGCCCGGCGGGGTGCCGTTGGTGCAGGTGCCCGTTTCATCATAGATCGTCGGGTTCGGCTCCGGACTGGGGTCCGCGCCAAACCGGAGGAACACTTCCAGCTCCGGCACGGTCACCGGCACGGTCTCGTTCGTCACGCTCAGCGTCATGTTCGTCACCCCGGCCGGCACGTCGATATAATCATAATACGCCGATTTCCCGGCAATATACACATGCAACCCCTTGTTGGCCGGATTGTGCGGATAAATCCGCAGGCCGAAGACCATGTTGCTACCCGCTTGGACATATGCGTTGGCCACCTCCGCCAGAATCCAGGGACCGATGGCCGACTGGGTGCGATAACTTATCAAACTGCCCGGGCCGTCCGAAGGTTGCGCCGTGGTGGGAACATTGACCGAACCGATCGGAGTATTAATAGGATTAGCCGGGGCATCGTAATACAGAAAGTTGCTGTTCACAATGCCGTAGGCGTCATGGTTGTTCAGCACGTCTGTGATGTTATCGTGGGACAATTGACCAAATAAATTCCCGAAATTTGTATGAATAATTCCATTGGTTACAATCACCTCATCAATCGTTAACGGATAGAGGGCCAAGGCAAAAATGAGCGCTGTCTGAGGATGTACCGGAGAACCTGCCGGAATAGGAACCGGCAAGGTGAGTCCATTCACGGACTCGCTACCGTCCGAATTCATCTGGCTGAACGGATACGCGCTGAACACCGGCAGGAAGCCGTAAACCGTTCCCAAATGATCCTCCGATTTGATCCCGACGTAATACACCTGGCCCGGCGACGAGTTCGAATAGGCCACAAATTCCGTGCCGCCCGGCCCAGCCGACACCGCATCATTAAACGTATTCCCGACGTTCACCCCGTTGACGCAGTTCGAAATCACCACCGGATCCAGATTCGTCAGGCCCGACTCGCTGGAGACATATAGATCAATATCCCCTTCCGGGCGTGTGGCATCGGCCACCGTGTCCGCCAGCGTGCCCATGGTCGGCAGGGCCATCGTCAGCGGGTTGAACGTGATGAACGCCGCGTTCGTATAATTCTGGCCAAAATTGTTCCTCACCACATAGAAATGCCATTGGTTCGTCTGGCCGATGGTCACCACGCCGTTGGTGGCCAGCGGGGAATTGGTTCCCACCGCCACGGTGTTCGTCCCCAGCAGCGGTGAATTCTCCCCGGCAATTTGGTTCAGCAGCGGCTGGTTTGTCGTTATTACAAACGTGATGTCCTGGTCCCCCGTCGGGTTCGTCACCGTCGGACTGGCCACCACGTTCACCCCGTTGCTCACCGTGCCGTCGCCCGCCGAGATGACCAGCGCAAAATCCTGAACGACATTGTTGCTTTGCGCCGTCACCGCGTTCATGTTCACGCTGCGCCCCACCACCGTCACTGTGTAATTCGTCGCCAGCGGCTCCTGCAGATAGATGTTCCGCACATTGTTCACCACGTCAAGATTTGGCGTCGCATTCGTGGCCACCGGGTAGCTGTAGTTTTGATTGCCAGAAGACGAAAAATTATTGCCGTAATAAACGTCCCCGCTCGCCACATTCGTCACCACAATATCCAGATTGTTCACCAGCTTAAACGCCGCCGCCGGATCCCCGGGCGGATCCGTCCACACCAGCGTCACCCGCATCGGCAGCGCCACCGCCCCCGGCGACACCGTCACCTGGAACGTCTGGCTGTCGCCCGTCGCCAGCGCGTTTGCCGGACTCTGATCCTGGAAAAACATCGGCGTATTCGTTGGATGGCTCAACAGATTCGTCAGTCCCGATGGAATCGAGCCGGGCAGATTGACCAAACCCCACCCCTGACTGTTTGGAGGATTGGTTACAGCGATTTGGTAATTACCCACTGACTGCGCACCATTAATTAGCATCGCCTTCAGCAGCGCCGGGCTCGGCACCTGGCCCAGTCGGTTCGTGAAAAAGTCCTGCATCAACGCCAGGACCCCCGACGCCGACGCCGCCGACATGCTCGTCCCCGATTCATACCGGTAGTAAGGGGCAAGTGTATCGTTTAAATTGCTGAGCACTTGAAAAAGGGTGCCATTGTTATTTGTGACAATCACGGTCAGTGTGAGATCGTAATTAATCGGGATATCATTGGTGTTCCCAACCGCAAAATATACCCCATTGTTCAGAAGGCTTTGCAGATAAGCCGAACCGGTGTCCTGCGGAATGTTTAACGTGCCATTATAAGTGGCAAAATCAACAATTTCGGGGTTCAACTCGGCATAAATCGGCAGGTTCGTTGGAAAGGGCGTGGCGGATTGGCTGTTGGCATAAACTTGAATAACAACGCCAACAGCATTGCCTGGCACAGTGATATTGTAATAATTGAGTCCGTTGGTTGGCACCACCTGATCAGGGTATGTGGCCGAATCAAAATTTGTCGGAGTGTAATATGCATATTGGTCCCATGTGCTCGTACGAGTGGAAACAACAAACGTTCCGGGGGCCACCACATCCGGTTTGAACCGCCCGAAATCGCCTTCCACACCAACGCCCACATTGCCGCGTGCAGAATAGCTGGTTACTTGGTTGTCGGAATCCGTCCAAGGCTGCCAGTAAGGGTCGTTGGTATTGCCGTCGGCATCCGTGATTGTGTTGGTGATGTCCCGGAATTGTTCCAAGGCCCCCACCGTAATCACGTTTTTCGCCGTCCCTGGGGATTCAATCGTATCAGGGTTCCCGCCGGAGCCATCATCATTGCCGCCACCTCCATTGCCGGCGGCAAACACAAACAGCACCGGCTGCGACCCCGTCACCATCGGCAGCGCGTCCCGCACCGCCGCATCATAACTCGCCGCCGCCAGATCGTAATCGTTGTCCCCGCCATAAGTCCAACTGTTGTTTGAAATCAGTGCGTTGGTCTGCGCCGGTATCGTTTGCAAATAATAATCCGAGACGTCATAGATGTCGGGCGTTGAACTGGCTGTAGCCAAACCGTAAAATAGATCATTACCACCCTCCCAATCGCCGTTATTATAGCCTGGGCCAGGACCTGCAGCCCCAAGACCAGCCACAGAGTACATAAAACCTACGGAATACAAACTGGCCAGTGGTGCTTTACCCCGAAAATCCGCGTTGGTCACCGAGCCACTGGGAATGTTGGTAAGGGTGTAACTTTCAGCACCGTTCCCCGCAATAATGCCTGCCACATGCGTTCCATGGCCATTGGCATCCGTCAAACTACCCGCCGAATCCCCCAAGACACGGGTGGGTCCGCTTGGTCCATTGGCCGCTGTGCCGCCCAGAGTGAAATCAGGATGCGTAGAATCAATCCCTGAATCATTAACCTCCACCATCACATTGGAACCATAGAGATTGAGGTAATTCACATTCGTCACCGTGTCCACCGAAACCCCCAACGCCACCCTCGCCAGATCGTTAGCCGTTCGTCGCTGCTGCACGGCCTCCACCCTCTGCACCCCGGGCAACTGCGCCAGCGCCGTCCAGTTCGTCGGCGCATACACCCGCAAAATCGGGCCGAACGGGGAACGATCCTCCGCCAGCACCGGCACATCCAGACTTTCCAACTGCGCCTCCACCGCCGGGGCCGCACTCGCAAACACCCCCAGATTCAGCACCTGCCCCGCCGGCAGCGCCTGACCCGCCGTCGCCGCCGCCAGCAAACCCGACGACACCTTGTAGTACGGCTCATACGGCAGCACCGCCGCCGCCAGACCGCTGCTCGCCATCGCCGACGCCTGCCCCGCATTGCCCTCCACCAGATACGCGGCGTTCGGAATGTAAGAAACAATCTGCACCCCGTCCGCCGCCAGCATCGCGCGAAAGCGGGCGTCAATCGGCCCGTCCGCCTGCACAATGTACGCCCCCGGATCCCCCTCTGACTGCAAACTCTTCGGGATCGTCAAATCCAGCGTCGCCCGGGTGTCAATCAACGCATTCTCCAGCAGGATCGCACGGCTGTCATGCGACAATTCGCCCAGCGATTTGTGCGTGTTCGTCAGCCGGTAGGGAAACTTGTTCGTCACCGCCGCCACCAAATTCGAGCCCGCCCCCGGCACCGGCATCGCCGGAGCGGACAGCCCCGCCCCCGGCTTCACCGCCGCCGGTTTGGCCTGGACCACCCCCGGCGCAATGGCCGGCCGCACCACCTGGCGCCGCGACGGCGGCCAGAACAGCCACACCCCCAGCACCGCCGGCAACAGCACCCACCACCATCTGATTGAACGTGCATTCATAAAAAAATATTATTTATTTAACCACAAAAAGGAAAAAATTTAACCACAAAGAACGCAAAGAGGAAGCAGCGAGAAAACCTCTCCGCCAGTCCGGCTTTCCCATCCGCCAGATCATCATTTGGTTTAATGCCTGTTGTTTTCAAGTCTTTCTCTGTGTTCTCGGCGTTCTTTGCGGTTAAATAGGTTTTGTTTTTCCGGTTCCTTGCGGTCAAATCATCTGGCGGCAAACAGCGCGGCCAAACCAACGGTCAGGAACCCCATGAAACCGGGTATTCCCGGCGCGCTTTGCGACCGCTTTTCCGTCCAGGCGAACTTTCGAATTTCAAACTTGTAAGAGCCGAAGTTGATCAACAACCCGTTCTCCAGCCGCGCGGATTTCAGGTAGCCAAGCACCTGCGCCTCATGCTCCTGAGCGAGCGCCTTAGCCGTCTTCAACTCAACAATCAAAACGTCGTCCACCAACAAATCCGCCAGATAATCCCCAATCGGCGTCCCGTCCTCGTCATAGACGTTGATGGGATGCTGCTGCTTCACCTCCAACCCCATTTTCTGCAATCGGTGCGCCAGCGCATTCTCATACACCTTCTCCAAATGCCCGTGCCCGTGGTACACATGAATATCATACGCCACCTGCCGAACCGTATCGCTCAACGTCTTGATGTCTTTCATGCCATTTCCTTCGTTTAATTATTTAACCACAAAGAACACAGTGAACTCAAAGATAAGGGAACCGCAAATGCCCTAATCCCCTCGCCCTGCCTGACCACTCAATGCCTTGATGTCCTTCATGCGCTTTTCTCTGTGTTCTCTGTGTTCTTTGCGGTCAAATCCCGTTCATTTCACGTCTTTTTCTCTGCGTTCTCTGCGTTCTTTGCGGTTAAATATTTCCGTCTTTTCCGTCCCGGCAACTTCAACTCCGGTTAAATCCCGTTCATTTCACGGCTTTTCTTTGTGTTCTCTGCGTTCTTTGCGGTTAAATATTTCCGTCTTTTCCGTCCCGGCAAC
>CAZUBG010000167.1:7388-13049 GCA_964618545.1 uncultured Bifidobacteriaceae bacterium
GTGTTCTCTGCGTTCTTTGCGGTTAAATATTTCCGTCTTTTCCGTCCCGGCAACTCCAACTCCGGTCAAATCCCGTTCATTTCACGTCTTTTCTCTGTGTTCTCTGCGTTCTTTGCGGTTAAATATTTCCGTCTTTTCCGTCCCGGCAACTCCAACTCCGGTTAAATCCCGTTCATTTCACGTCTTTTCTCTGCGTTCTTTGCGGTTAAATATTTTCCTCTGCGGTTCACTGATCCGGCGGCAGCGGATTCAAATTCTTCAAAATGATGCTCGGATTATTCGACGTCACATTCTGCACCTGCACCACCGCCCGCGTCGCGCTCTCCGACACCACCTGATAATTCGTACACATCCCCGCATACGTCCCGCCCGTCACAAAGCCCCCCGGCGCCGGCTTCAACGCCTGTCCGTAACAATACACCACATACCGCGGCGTCCCCAGCGTCATCAGCGACAGCGTCTGCTGCGGCAGCCATTCATACTCAGCATCGCTAATGGGGGTGCCCGCTGAACGAGCCCCCTGGAGGAAAGGCGAGTTGTCCGACAAGGCCGGCGTGGCCAGCACATCGCCCACATGTTGAAAGGATTGACTGGGGAACAGAGCCCGGATCTGCTGGATGTTATTCCAAATGGTGCCCAAGGGATTGGTGGGGCCGCCCCCAAAACCATTTGTGAAATACGGTCCAGCGGGCGGGAAAATGGTATAATACGACTGCGACGGGTTGCTGATCGTGGCATTGGTATAAACCACCAACCCGCTGAACAAGGCCGACCAGGCGGCAAAACCCGTCTGGTTGACTGAAAGTTTGCCCACCGTGGCATTCTCATCCGGTTCCGTCGTGAACAGATCAAACAGCCACCGGTCATAAACCGGCGCATTATTTTCAGCATCGACAACATTGGTTGCGTTCATGATCCCCGCCCAATTCGTCCAAGTCCTCAACCCATTCGCGATCGAATTATTAAGATAAAGCAGATTGGTTGATTTAAGGAAAACCGTCTGCCAGGGCGTGCCACGATGAACCCGGCCCAGCCAGCCGACATTCGGAAAAGGATTCGTCGGAAAATTCCAATAGTCCGATTTCGAAACCAATGGATCCTTGTACGCCAAATTATACGCGTTTGTATCCACCATTCCCATTCCCGATCCCATCATCTGATTTACTATGGACCAAGGCTGGTAACGATCATTTAACGCAAAGTAATTCGGTTGCGCCGGAGTCGACAAGTCACCGTAGAGGACACTTACACCAGCAATTGGGCCGTTATTACCACCCTCTGCACCATTGAAACTCAAATCACTTAATAAGTAATGCACCAACGGGTCGTTTGCCTGATAAGAAAAATAAATAGGAATTACGACCTGCGACTCATAGGGAACTTGAGCAGCTAAGCTGGCCGCTTCAGCATTGTTTAACTGAGCGTTGGCAGACAACGGAAATGGTTCGCTAAGCCCCATAAAAGTGGCAAATCCATCCATTTCACCGTAAACTTCGCTGGGAGTATAATATGCGTCCTTCCAATATTTCGTACGATTATTTGGATCTGTATCACTGTCCGAAACCTGAATCTGACTGACGATTCCCCATGGCACACCATTGGCATTGACGTTTGTGTTCCACATGTTTGCAAATGAAGCACCCGTCTGTTTGTTCACCATTAAAGAATTGATATTCTGGCCACCGTCGGGTCCATTCAGTTGCACATAATCTATAATATGATTGCCATCAAGCATGATTAATCGCAACCGATTCGTGGTTAACAAGCCGAAGTTTGGAAATGGGAAAGTATGCAAGCTTGTTTCCCACCCATAACTATCAGGCCAGAATCCCGTCAGACCCGGGACAGATGTCCCAAAATAGAAAACACTATTTGTAAGCAGTTGAAGGTTTATTGATAATGGCATCTGAAAAGAGTTTGTATTTACGGTGTTATTAAAGGCGCTCAGCCCTGTGCCCGCCCAGTTGTTGACGGTCAGATGATACTTCAATGGATAATTGTAAAAAGCCACATCCGGGGCTCCAAAATCGTTGGTCATCCTCATCGTACTGCTGTAGTCCACATAAATATCCACTGGATTGGAATAGGCATTGGCGTACGAATTCCAACATTGCACACCAATTGAACTGCCGACGTTGAAGATATACTGCTGATTGGTCCAGCCAAAAACGAACCGCTCGGTGTTGGGGCGGACTATTTGCAGATGGCGATTGATTTGAACCATCTCTTGAACCCCATATTTATTGAAATTTGGAAAACCCTTCTTCGCCCCAATGATCCATGGCACACCATAGATATTCAGATTATCGGCTAACACCCTTCCGGCGGCAAAATCCGCCGCATTAGTCGGCATCGAAAATCGGATATCCGTATAACCAGCGACGTTTGTCACATACTCATACCCATTGATAAAAACATTCCCGTTGGCTTGATAAAACGTCGGACGGAAGACGGATGGATAGAAATTCGTCGTGGTGGCGTCATAAATATTCGCCGCCAGTTGGAGCAACCGCTGCACCGACGGAGTATAGACAAATCGACCGTTCACCAAAACCGGAATGTTCGTGATCCCAAACGGCGCAACACCAAACACCACCCCATTTGAACTGTAATTTCCGAAAGCATTCGTGAAGGACACCTGGTTGGCATTATACCAGTTGGCCGTGTACGCATGCAGCAGCCGGTCAGCGGCGTTGACAAAAAAATCCGGCGCGGTCCAGGGATAGCAATTGGTTTCCATGCCGGGCACCACCGCCCCCAGATTGACGGCGGCGTTCAAATAACCGTTCTCGGCCGGGGAATTGGTGTTCAGCATGACATTCCGATAATTGATGTTCAGCTTGCCGTAATCCGGCGTGGTGTCCGTCCCAAGCTGCGCCAGCATCCGGTAGAACGTGTACCGGTCGTAGGTGGGCACCTGCGTCAAATTAGCGGAGGCATGGTGATTGGTGCCGGCGTGCATCAGTCGGTCCGGGAACACCAGCGTATTGGACAGGATGTTATAGCCTTGGGGGCGAAAGATGTTCTCGTTGTAAAAATCCGCCAGCGCAAAGAAATGATTGGTATTGTCCGCCCCGGACCAGGGCATGTTATAATAATTGGCCGGTGGGGGCAAAAAGTTGGTGGTCATCAGCGTCCCCACACTGTAGCTGTCAACGATATTCTGAAAACCGCTGGCAGTCCCAAAAATTTGGTCAGCCGTCAATTGATTGTAAAGGTTGTCATTATAGCGATAGCGCAAGATCGAAAGGGCGTCGTCGAACGCGTGTCCGTTGTTGTGCGCCTGATCAATCGCCTCCTCATAATCATAAGGCAACTGATTCGGATTATCCCACTCGTTCGTGTTGAGATCCGTCAGAAACGCCGCCAGGTTCAGCTCCCAAGTCCCCACGCCTTCATTGCGCAGAAATCCGTCATACCCCGGCTTCATGTTGAGGGTGGTAAATGAAGAACCCATATCCGCCAGCGTGGCGTCATTATAAATCCCATTCACATCCAGCGTGTTCCCCACCGGCACCGCCAGGAAGGCGTACCGCGCAATGAACCGGTTCAGCGGCCCGTGCGGCGCATCCGGATGCTCCAGCACCCCGATCCATTGCGGATCCCCCTGGACCGCCGCCAGGCCGTTGGTCACATAGATCCCGTTCACAAACATCGTGTTCGGCACCAGGCCGCTGTCATCAAACTGGCCGTTGCGGTTCAAATCCAGGTAAAACCGGAAATCATAACCGCTGCCGTTGTTCGTCGGCACAAACACCGGAACGCGCGGCAGATAATGCAGGTTCGCGATGGCTTGCTGAAGGTCCGCCGCGCTCAAAAACGTCCCCGGCGCATAACCGCCATTCGTCGAGTAATAATAATCCACATTCGTCGGGTTGGCGCCCAGCTTGGGCAGGTACCCGTAGGAATTGATGAAATTCGTGGACACCAGCATGCCGAAATTATAGACGTTCGTGCTGGCCAGCATCGAAGCCATGATCTGCGCCTCGGCATGCGCCAGGGCGGCATCGGCGGCCAGCCGCGCATGCGCCGCATCCGTGGTCGTGCTCACCGACCCGCGCTCCCGCGTGCTGATGGCCAGAAACGCCACCGCCATCACCAGCGTCACCGCCAGCATGATCAGCGTAATCACCAGGGCAATCCCCGCCCTGCCTGCTCTTTGCAATCTAATTTTCATTCAAAAAACCTGGTAGGGCGGCACTGCCGCGCCGCCCTGATCTTGTCCCACTGTAGGCCCGGTGCCCTCACCGGGCGCTCCCAACATTGCCCCCCTTGTAGGCCCGGTGCCCCCACCGGGCGTCCCAATTGCCCCCCTTGTAGGCCCGCTGCCCTAACCCTGTTTTCCGCTTTCCGCTTTCTGCTTTCACAATGTTCGTCCGCGTTTTCATTGATAAGCCGTCGGATCACAGTTGGGGATCGTCACCCGCTGACGAAACACATGCACCTTGCCCGCCAACTGGGAAACATAATTGCTGAACCCCACATTCGAACTGTTGTAGGCCTCCCCGCTCGTCACAAACGACGCCGCCCGGCTCAGCGACCGGTCCTCCAGCACCCCCATCTGGATTTCCACCGCCGCCGGCAGCGTGTTGCTCCACATCAGCATGCTCACCTCCGTGTTGGTCTGCGGATAAAACGTCGCATGGTTCGCCACCGGCATCGCCTGACCGTAAGTGTAGCCATTGGTCAGCAACACCCCGTTGGTGTCATACGCCCGCACATTCAAATGCAGCACCCCGTCCAGAATGTGATGGATGTTCGGATTTGTATCCAAAGCCGGGGTGGGGATTGTGGTCGCCGTCGGGAGGTTGGCCAGAAAATTCGAAAAGATGTTCATCGGACCCCACCGGTTGGTCAGGGTGAAATACGTCGAATCATAGCGGTACAATGGATAAATATAATTTGTGGAAACCGTGTCCACAAAATAACCCACGCCCTTCCACACCTGATTCTCGTAACTCAGAATGAAAAACGTCTCCACCTGGTTGGTGCGCGTTTGCGGCGGCGTGGTCGTCGTGGCAATCAGCGACTGTTGAATCGTGGGGGCGGGCTGGCTCAGCCAAAAGTTCACCGAACTCACCGGCAGCGTCGGGCCCACCCACGACGGCTCCCACAGTTGCCCCGGGGCCCGGATGTATGTGTACGTGGCATTCGACCCGCCGGACGGATACATCTGCCGAAAATCCGCCGTCAGCAGATCCATCGTGGCCCGCCCCCCCTGCAGAATATCCGTCTGCGTGACACTCGCCCGGAACGCCGTCTGCGTCGCGTTGAACACCGCCATCAGCGCCAGCATGATCAGCGAGAGCAGCACCACCACCAGCATGATCTCAATCAACGAAAACCCCGCATCCCTCTGGCAGGGCGTCACTGCCGTGCCGCCCTGACCTTGTTCCCACTGTAGGCCCGGTGCCCCCACCGGGCGCTCCCAACATTGCCCCCACTGTAGGCCCGGTGCCCTCACCGGGCGTTCCCAACATTGTCCCGATTGTAGGCCCGGTGCCCTCACCGGGCGCTCCCAACATTGCCCCGATTGTAGGCCCGGTGCCCCCACCGGGCGTTCCCAACATTGTCCCGATTGTAGGCCCGGTGCCCCCACCGGGCGCTCCCAACATTGTCCCGATTGTAGGCCCGGTGCCCCCACCGGGCGTTCCCAACATT
>CAZUBG010000168.1:0-12844 GCA_964618545.1 uncultured Bifidobacteriaceae bacterium
CCACCAGGATAGCCTTCGCCGTTATTGCTAATGACATTCTGAGTCACCGCCGCCAACTTCATCCCATCGGACGATGAGGCAATTGAATACCAAGCTCCACCAGGTGCGCTCGTTTGCACCCAATTCGTCCCTGAATCGCTGGACGTCCAAATCCCACCACCAATACCTTCGCTGAAATTCACCGCCGCCAGCTTCGTTCCATCTGAAGATGAGGCGATGGAAAACCAAGCTCCGCTTGCGTCGCCGGGAAGATTTATGGCCGAAAATGACGCCCCTATGGTTTGGCCCGGGTTTTGTGCCAGAATCCACCCGCCAAGACCGGCCCCGGCAATTTCGACAATGTCACCGACATTGGGGGATTGAGGCAATGTGATTATCACTTGCTGTGAATTCGTCAAAACATACCCCATGTTGGACTGGGCTTGCACTGCGGTGGAAGAAGGCGATTGCCAGGTTATTCCACCAGAAGAAGCGGGATTCGTAGGCAGTATGCTTACCGGGAGGGTTCCGCTGGCCGTCAGCAATACAACATTGGAACTCAGGTTGCTCACAGGAATCGTGCCAATGATTCCGCCAGCCGAAACAGAAGCGGCGACGACAGCGCTGCTCGCATTGGCCGCATAAACTGCGTAAGGCACGGGCGTTATGAACTGCCGTGGTTCAAGAGTCGTGAAATTACCATTCCCGTTCGTCCGCACCGCGATTTCCAGCCAATAATTTGAACCGTTAAACACCGATCCAAAGTCCAATATGGTATAAAATAGGCCACCGGTGACTGGGGTATCTAAGTTCGTCAGGACCGGTCCAGCGGGAAAACCATATTCGGAATATGGAAAGAGCGTGAACGTGAGGTCGTAATTCCCGTTGGCAGGCAGACCATTATTCATCAAATGGCCCTGATAGCTGAATGCCGTGCCCTGTGCATAAGCGCTTGGGCCAACAAACGATGTCCAAACGAGGGTCAACGCCCCAATGAACAAGCGCAGATTCATCTTGGTTCGCATAAACTGGAGTGGATTGTGAAACGCTTTTACGATGTCGGCAAGCATGAAACGGCCTTCCACCTGCGACATCGGTGAGTGTCAGATTGCCTTTTAAACGTTGCCTGCGGTTGGACTGACTTCGCCGTTTCACCAACCAAGCGACGGCCCGTTTTGTGCTGTTCTTTTTCATCAATATAGAGGCAGAGTCAATTGCCAGAGGGGTTTTTCATGGAGTCCTTAACGGCTTGACAGCCCTTGTTGAGGACTTCCGAGACGAGAACCCCACCTTTGAGGACGGAAATGGACGGGAACCCCATGCCGTCCCCCAAAACCTAACCGGTCAAAAAACGCCCCAAAAACGACAGGCCAAAACTGGTTTTTGGGCAATCGGTCGTAAGTCGTTGATAATCAACGTAACATTTTTCAGCAAAAATTAGGAATCGGCTCAGGACCCCCAAAACTCGGGTACAATATCCAGTGGCCTCAACCGCAACAGGCGCGTTTTGGGAATCATCGGCCGGCCAATATGACCGGCTCAACCTCACCACCGAGGTTGCCAAGATGCGTCGGCGGGCCGGGGCACCTATGCCACTGACACCACCGATACAGGAGCCAGCAAACCTTGCCCTGTTTGAACAGCGGGCCGCCGCTTGGCGGGCGAGGAAATCGGCCGGCCAAGCCCCTCATCCATCACCGCCAGCACCACCGGCAGACCGCCCACCAACGACCGCCGCGACTGTGACGACCACCGCCGGAACTAACGTGCCCCCTGCTTGTCCGCCCATGCCGGAGTCGAACCCGACGAATGCCGATCCTCCCCCGTCCAACGCTCCGCCAGCATCACCGTCTCCCTCGAAACCGGCATTATCACCACCAGGGGACGGCCCACGCCTATCGGCCATGTCGGGGAGTGCTGCTGCTCCGGTCATTGCCATACCACCAATGTCCTCAGCGGGTGGGGAGCAAGGTGTAACTCCCGATGCGTCCAACGCATCGTCCGTTAACCTTGCTTTTCGCTCACTTTGTTCGCAAAAAGGGGGAAAGGGCGACGGAAAAACGTCGCCAAACGCCGCAGAACCCGACGACGGCGACGATGCCGTCTTGCGGGTTCGCGGCGTTACCGCCCGCTTAACACTGGCGGAATACGAACAGCTACAAGCTGCAGCCAAACGCAAACATAAACGCATGGGCGCACTGTTGCGGTTGGCGTATTTTGACGGCCCCTCTGTGGCCGTCCCGGAACCCAACCATGAGAAATGGTCGGAACTGGCCCGTGCTTTGGGGAATTTGAACCAGATCGCCGCCCACCTAAACGCGGGCGTGATCCCCGAGAACTTCCGTCCTCTGCTCGCCGATTTGTCGGCCAAAGTCCATCTGCTCCGCGCCGATTTGGTCGGCCAGAAAGGGGGCCAGTGAAAGGCAAGGTCATCCGAGGCAAAGGTTTCCGTGGTTGCCTGAATTACCTGTTGGCCCAATTCAAACAGGCGCGCATTATCGGTGGAAACATGTGCGGGCGGACCGCACGGGCCTTGGCCAGGGAATTCGGCCATGTGCGCCGGTTGCGCCCCGACTGTGAAAAGCCGGTCTTGCATGTCCCACTCCGTTTGCCGAAAGGCGAGGATATAGCGGACGAATTGTGGCGGCAGATTACCATCCGGTATTTTGAGCTGATGCGGTTGTCGTCCGACCGCCCGTATGTGATAGTCAAGCATCCCGATGAGCATACCCATATTTTAACTTCTCGCATTTCTCTGGCTGGGGAATTGTGGCACGGAAAATGGGAGGGGCTCGAGCACATCGCGGCGACGCAAACGCTCGAAAGGGAATTCGGCCAGACCATCACGCCCGGTTTGACCGGCGGGAACCCTAAAAAGGTGCGGCTGACCTCCGGGCAGCTTGCCAAATACGCCCGCGAAATGGCCGAAGGCAAAGATCCCGAGATCCCCGCCAAAATCCAGATTGCCGAGCGCATCGAGCTTGTGATGGCCGAATGCGACGGCAGTTTTGCGGATTTCGAGCAACGCCTCAAAAAGCGGGGCGTCAACCTGGAACTTAATCGCGCCAAGACCACCAGCCATGTGTCGGGCGTGAGTTTTGAATGGCAGGGCGTGGCAATCGGCGGCAGCGATGTTGCCCGCGCCTACTCGTGGAAAAATCTCAACAAACAACTAACCAAACGAAAGGAAAAATATGAACAGCAACGACATCCGCAACCAAATGCACCAACAAGCCCGGGCACAAATCAAGAACGCACAACAGCCAATCCAGCCGGACCAACCACAAGAGGAACCGATGCCTCTGGAACTCAAAATCGCGATGTGGATATTGGTGTGCAGTCAATACTTGCGCCAATCCCCGGAACGGCTACGCCGGTGGCTGACGCCAACGCCAATCACGGGCATCCTGCTCGTCCTGCTGACCGTCCTGCTCCTGGGCCAGCAACACCGCTTGAACACCCTGTCCCGCCAGCAAGCCCAGTTGCAACAGATCAACTCGCAATTGATCGGGCAGGTGAACCAGCAGGACGCGAACATCAAGGAGATTTGTGCTTGGTTGAGGAAACATGTCCCGGTGAACCCGCACCAGTCGCCCCTGGACTCCCCGGATTGAACCATTCGGACACGCCGGGACCGGACCTTGAACCGCCGCCGCCAGAGTTGACGCGGTAATACGCGGTATTACGAGGATTTTGTTGCCAATCACGCCGAAATCACGGCGATGAATGCCAGTTTCTGTCGTTTTTTTTGTCTTTTTTGGTGAGTTTTTTTCAGGGCCAATTCATGGCCCCATTGCTTTTTCGGCAATTTCACATACATTCGAGCTATGAATACAGTTGTTGACGTAATCAAAGAAATCAAATCCATCGGCCAAAGCACGCCAAAATGTGAGAGGCCCCCAAAGTGGATGGAGGCAATCTGTTGCGTGGAAGAAATCACGATCCAAGAAGCCAAGGAAATCGTCGGAGCAATCATTCCCTTTGACCCAATGTTCGCAGGGGCATGGCTCGAAGCCGTGATCAAAAATAATTCCGACGCATCCGGCGGACGTGGCAAAACCCTCACAGCCGCGACATATCCTGACAAGTGGTGGCCCGACCGAACACCCGCGCGACTCCGTCGCGTTAGCCCAGGCCGATGATAAGCGGGCCGGTCATGATTATTAAACTACTGACCTCCAAACCCTCTGCAGCCGCCGCCAGCGAATCTCTCGTAATCGGGTTAAAATTGGCCGATGACGAAACCCATATCCTGCGTTTTTCAGAAATCCTCCTGTCGGTCACCAGCGCCTTGATTCTTCTCTACCACTGGCACCATACAACCGAAGGTGAGCCCGCACCAGCGATGGTTGCCCCCAAGCGCGCTCGCAACTCTTCCCGCCGCCGCCGTTGATCCTGCGATAAATAGCCTTCCGTTTTCGCTATCTGCATGACAGAATTGCCCCTGCCATGGTAAATTTGAAGCCAGAAAAGACAACAAAAACAGTATTATCGTTACCAAAACCAATAAAGAACAGTCAATTCCACCCCACCTTCTCCCCCAGGAGAAGGGGAACGGTTCGTCCGGTGGTTGGCGGGATGACTCCCATGGCGGTTTTGACGGGGAAAGGGGATCAAGTATTTTGGTGAGATGGGAAGTGGGAGGATTGGGGGTCAGGAGAGGAATGGGGCCGGGGGGAAGTCGGCGGCACGTTCCGACGCTGGCTGGTGCGGCGGAGATTGAAGCGCCGTGAACGGCGCGCCCCGGGGCGCTATCGCGCGGACGGGGTCTCTTCGCGTTGGGATGATGGCGGTCTTCGGCGGCCAAAGCAGATTATTCAGAGCCTCCTGACGTCGGCTGCCACGATCATTTTACCATGGGCGGCGCGGCAGCGCCGACCTACCAGTCCTTGACCGGGTGGATGGAATCCTCGGGCTTGGCCTTGGGTTTCATGGTCAGGAATTCTTCGTTGTCTTTTTGGGCGTCCAACAAGCGCTCCGCCTCCTTGGGGGTCATCGCGTGCGCGCCATTGGCGTCGGCCACTTCATTGGTTTCGTCGCCGGATTTTTGCTGGGCCGCCTGGGCTTGTTTTTCCTGCTCTTTTTTCTGTTCCGCCTCTTTTTTGGCCTGCTCCTGCTTTTCCTTTTCCTTCTGCGCCTGGGAATCCTGTTTTGACTGGGCCTGGTCTGACTGTTGCTGCTGTTGTTTTTGCTGCTGCTGTTTCTGCTGGTCCTGCTGGCTCTGGTTTTGCTGGGACTGGCTGTTTTGGGATTGTTGCTGCTGCTGCTGTTGTTGGTTCAGCAATTGTTCCAGCTTTTTCAACTTGTCGTCGTTGGGATAAATCTGCCGGCCCATTTGGACCCGTTCTTTCGCCAGGGGGATGTTGTTGGAAATATAGAAGTGCGCGCCGCTGTTGAAAAAATCTTCGGCGGTCAGGAATTGCGCACGCGCGGGCTGCCCGGCAAACAGCAGCAGGCTAAGGCTGAGGAGGAGGAGTGGCAATCGCATCGATATCCTTTAGTTTTTTGATGTAATCCTGAAACTTTTTGGTGGCAATGGGATTTTTCAGGCTTTCCATGATTTCCAGGGCCTGGTGATACGCATTGCGGCGCACCGCGTCGTCCGCGGACTGTTTGGCGCGGCGCATCATTTCGCGCAACTGGCCGATGATGGCGATCTGCCGCTTGACGAACGCCAGGTTGAAGGCGGCGTCGGCATCGTTGGTGATGAGATCCGCCGCGCGCGCATAGCTTTTCACGGCCTCCTTCCACGTTTCCTCCATGGCGTCCAAGCTCCCGGCGTCCGGTTGAAATTTCAGTTCGCCCTGCCGGTACTGGGTGTTGCCCAGGTTATAGTAAGCCTGTTGCTGCAATTTTAAATCCGGGGCGGCGATGGCCTCCTGAAACAGCATGGCCGCCTCGTCAAAATTGGTGGCGCGATAGGCCGCCGCGCCGGCGTTGAACAGCAGCCGCAGGTCGTTCGTGCCGGTCTGCGCCAGCCGTTCGTATTCCGCCAAGGCATTGGTGTAGTTGCCGGAGTTGTAATCGCGCAACGCCGTCGCCGGTGAGGCCAGGATCAGGCCGGGCAGGAAGCACAGGATCAGCAGCAGCGCCGCCGCTTTGGCCGCGCCGGCGGGCGGGACGGCCCCGGGGGTGGGACGGGCGGTTTTTGCTTCGCGTTTCCGGTCGGGCAGCAGCATTTCCAGCAGGAGCAGGGCAATGGCGGCGGCGAGGAACCAGTGGTATTGCTCATGATAGCGCCGGATCAGTTTTTCCTGCGAGTCGGTTTTGGGCAGCGGGGCGATCCCGCGTTCGTAAATGGTGTCCATGGTTTGCGGACCGAGCGGCAGGTAGAATCCGCCGGTGGCCCCGGCGATCTGTTTGAGCAGGCGTTCGTTCAAATGCGATTTCACCACGTTGCCGTCCGGGTCGCGGACGTAGTCGGTGTTGCCGTTGGCGTCGGTGGTGCGCAGGATGTCGCCGGCGACGGTGCCGATGCCGACGGTGAAGATTTTCAAGCCGGCCTTGGCGGCGTCCTGGGCCGCCTGGAGCGCGCCGGCCTCGCTGTCGTTGTCCTCGCCATCCGTGAGCAGCACCATGACCTTGAAATGGTCGCCCTCCTTGAAGGCGGTGAGGGCGGTGTTGATGGCGGAGGCGATGGCCGTGCCGCCCTCGGGAATGGTGTGGACGTCCAGGGACTCGACGCTCTGGCGGTAGGCGGTGTCATCAATCGTCAGGGGGCAGCAGAGATAGGCTTCGCCGGCAAACGCCACCAGCCCGAGACGGTCGGTCCGGGCCTGCTGCATCAAATCGAGGGTGGCCAGTTTGGCGCGGGCGAGGCGGTTGGGGGCGATGTCGGTGGCGAGCATGCTCTTGGAAGTGTCCACGGCGACCACAATATCCAGCCCGCGCTGCTGGATCTTGTCCCAGTCGAAATGCCATTGCGGCCGGGCCAGGGCGATGATCAGGCAGGCCACGGCGGCGATCAGCAGGGCGAACCGGATTTTCTGGCGCAGGGGGGAAACGCCGGTCGTGAGGGTGGAGAGGAGGCGCGCGTCAATGAATGCCGCGAGAAGTTTTTGCCGCACCCGCCCGGACCACCAGAAGAAGGCCCACAACGCGGGGAGCAGGACGAGCAGCAGCCAGAGGATTTGGGAATGGGCGAAATTCATGGGAGCCTCCGCAACAGGGTTTGGCCGAGGACGATTTCCAGCAGCAGCACGGTCAGGCCGCCGGCGATGAACCAGCCGGAAAGTTCCTGGAACTGGGTGTATTTGTTGATGACGGCCACGGATTTTTCCAGCTTGTCAATTTCGGCGTAGATGGCCTTGAACTTTTCCGAGTTGTCCGCCCGGTAGTATTTGCCGCCGGTCATTTGCGAGATTTGTTGCAGCGTGTCTTCGTCCGGCAAATAACTGGCGGGCAGTCCCATTTGCTGGACAATCTCGCGGTTGCCCAGGCCGATGGTGTAGATTTTCACGCCCAAGGCTTTCGCCGCCTCGGTGGCGGTGACGGGGTTGATCGTGCCGGAGTTGTTGCCGCCGTCCGTGACCAGGACGATGATTTTGCTTTTGGCCTCGCGGTCGCGCAGCCGGTTGAGTGCGACAGTGATGCCATCGCCAATGGCGGTGGCATCCGAGTTGATGGTGCCGATGCCAAGCTGGTCGGCGATTTCGAGCAAATAGTCGTGGTCCAGCGTCAACGGCGCGGCGATGAACGCCTGCGCGGCAAACACCACCAGGCCGATGCGGTCGCCGGGCCGTCCCTCAATAAACTGCTCCAGGACGGGCTTGGCCATGTCAATGCGGCTGATCTGCCGGCCATTGATGAGGTAATCCTGGGTCTTCATGCTGCCGGACAAGTCCAGCGCGCACACGATGTCAATGCCGCTGGCCTTCACCTCGGTCTGGCTTTTCATCAGGCGCGGCTGGGCCAGGGCGACAATGAACGCCGTGAGCGCCAGCCAGCGCAACGCGGCGAGGAGGGCCCCGGCGCGCGAACGCCGCGCCCGGGTCAGGCCTTCGACGAGCCGGACCGAGGAATAGACAAACGCCGCCGGGCGGCCGCGGCGGCCTTTCAGCCACGCGACCAGTGGCAACAGCAGGAGGGCCAGCAACAGAGATGGATGGGCAAACGACATGGCGTATAAATCAGTGGGTGGCGGCGGGGACCGGGGGTGGCGTGGCGGCGGCCGTTCCGGGCGCGGGCCGGGGTTCCGTCTCGTCAACCAAACGGACGGCGGATTCATGAAGGGTGCGCAACTCGGTTTCGCCCGGCTCGTAGCGCGCGAATTTGACGAGGTCGCAGCTTTCCAAAAAGCGGCTGAGGCTGTCCTTTTGGTCCGGGGTGAGGAGGTCGGTTCCGGCGAGTTCGCGCAGGAATTCCTCGGTGGTGCGCTCGGGCGCGCGGAAGTTGAAGCGTTCCTCCAGATAAACCCGGGAGACGTCGGAGACGGCGATGCAAAAGGGTTTGGGCTGCGCCAGCAACTCCAGCGCCTCGGCCAGTTTCTGGCGGGCGCGGACGTGGGCGGGCACGGGCGGCACCACGGGAACCAGCAAGCGCTGCTTTCGCCACCGGCGCCAGAAGTAATATAAAACCGCCAGGGTCGCGAGGATGCCCAGCGTCCACCACAGCCATTCCCAGCCGGTGGGGATGACCAGGGGCGGCTTGATGTCCCGGATGTCGTGAATGTCGCTGGCGACGGTGGCGGCGACAGTGGCGGGGGTGCCGTTGGAGATCATCCGCGCATCCTCCGTTTTTCACGGTTTTCAAAAAACCGGCCGAGGGCCGCGCCATAGGGCTGGTCCGTCCGAAGCTGAATGGTGTCCACGCCGGCGCCGCGCAGTTGGCGGGCCAGGGCTTCCTGGTTTCGTTCCTGGCGCAGGGCGAAGGCGGCGCGGTTGGTGGCGTTGCCGGTGTTGATTTCGAGGACCTCCCCGGTTTCCGCATCCTCCAGGACCAGGCGGCCCAGCGCGGGGAGCGCCAGTTCGTAATGATCGGTGACGTGAACGGCCACCACGTCGTGCCGGCGGTTGGCCATGCGCAGGGCGGTTTGGGTGGCCCGGGGCAGCGGGCCGGCGCTTTCGCCGGCGGGAGGGCTGGCCGGGGCGGCGGCGGGAGGAATCAGGAAATCCGAGATCACGGTGCAAATGGCCTTGTGCGGGAGGACGCGCCCCATGAACTCCAGCGCCTGCACGAGGTTGGTGCCGCGCCGGCGCGGTTCGTAAAACAGGACTTCGCGGATCACCCGCAGCACATGGCCGCGGCCCTTGCGCGGGGGAATGTATTTTTCCACCTCGTCAGTGTATAACAGAAGGCCGACCTTGTCGTTGTTGCGGATGGCGGAGAAGGCCAGCACGGAGGCGATTTCGGCGGCGAGTTCGCGCTTGGACTGGGCGCGCGAGCCGAAGAGGCCCGAGCCGCTGACATCCACCAGGAGCATGAGGGTGAGTTCGCGCTCCTCGATGAATTTCTTGATGAACGGATGGTTCATGCGCGCGGTGACGTTCCAGTCAATGGCGCGGACGTCGTCGCCGGGCTGGTACTCGCGCACTTCGTCGAAGTTCATGCCCTGGCCCTTGAAGACGCTGTGGTAGGCGCCCGCGAGGGTCTCGGTGACGACGCGGTTGGTGCGCAGTTCGATCTGCCGGATTTTTTTGATGATTTCGCGGGGGATCATGCGGGGGGGAAGGATGAAAACTGAAGGCGGTTGACCCGGTGGCAGCGCTGTCCCGAAGGGACGGCCGAAGCCGTGCCTTTTTCAGTCGTCCCTGCGGGACTTAACGCGGTTTTTGGCCCAAACCCGGCGTTGAAACGCCGGGCTACGTTCGTTTGTCCCTCCGGGACAACGGAGGCCCTGGCACCGGTGGTGGAACAAGCGATTTGCTTCCGGGCCGTGGCGGAATTACGACTTTCGGATTGAAGTGGACAGCGATTTGCCACTTGCACGAACGAGGTGGCACGGTAAGTTAAGGGCATGAGCGTGGCGGAAATCCTCGAAGCCATCCGCCGGTTGCCGGCGGCGGAACGGCGCGGGCTGGTCGAGCACATCTGGCAGGCCTGGCCGAGGCGCAAGGGCGTGTCCGCCTGGCAGCCCTTGAAGGCGGAAATAGACGCCATGTTGAACCGCGCCGACCGGTTGGAACGGGCGCAGCATGTGTTGAGCAACCTCCGGGAGAATGAACCAGCCCCCGAACCAATCCGTGAGCCCGCACCGGGCCAGGAGCAGATTTCTGAGCCTGAAGTCCGCGCCGAAAACACCGTGAACGAAACGCCTTTGGAAAATCCGGGTGCCGGCAAGGCATTTGAAGAAGTTCTGGCGGAAGCCAACAAACGATTTCCCGCCCAGTCATGAGGTTCAAAACCATCGCGAAGATCGGGGCCGGAAAACGCCGCTTGCGCGGGCATTCCAACGGGGTAACTTAACGCCATGAGTGCGTCCGAAATTCTGGAACAAATCCGCCGGTTGCCGCCGGAGGAGCAATACGAAGTTGCGGAACGGGTTTGGGAGGAGTTTGGCGATTTTGACGACGATTTGACGCCGGAACAAATCGCGGAACTGGAACGTCGGGCGGCAGACGCCCTGAAAAATCCCGGACGCGGAACGCCATGGGAAACACTTAAAGCCGAGCTGTTGGAAAGATTCAAAGCCGAAACATGAACTTTGGCAGTTAACGCCATGAGTGCGTCAGAGATTTTGTTATGGATTTCGCGGGAGATCATGCCGACAAATTTTGCTTCACCTCCGCGAAATATGCGGACGGTTTGAGTTCAAACTTTTTCAAAAACTCTTTGCCGGTAAAAATATGAATTTCCCGGCATGTTGTCGTTGCTTCCGTGACAGCAGCCAGTCGGAATTTTGAGTCATTGTGCGCGCATTTAACTTCGTTTGCCGTAATCACAAACTTGAGCAATAAACCGGATGTGCCTTTCACTTCAACATGCAACTCTTCGCCTTTGCGGCGCGCATCAAAGTCATATCCAAGATTCTCTTTTTCTCTCGAATCAAAATCATAGCCCGCCTTTTCAAAATGGAGTCGAACGGCCTTGCAGGCGGCTCTTTCAACCAACCTGTTTTGTTCGGGGCTTCCAAAGCCCGCCCTCACAACATTTATTCTGGGAGGTAATTCTGGAATTGGCTTCCGCTTTAGATTGGCGAGCTTCATTAGCTCATTAGCTATGGGATCATCCAGATAAGTATGTCTTCGAGGCTGCTTGGGCCAACCCCAATCAGGAATTCCCTTTAACGTGTCTAAGGTTATTGGCTTTTTAATGATTTTTACATTTTTGAATTCTACCATATAAGGCCAATCTTCCTCGGGCGTTGGAATTGCATCACCTGAAGCAGTTGCAGATGCCACAATTTCTCTCTGGGGCTTCATAAGATAGAAAAATAATAAATTTCCATCTTTCGTGTCTTTTCCGCATGACCACCGATCGGTTTCCTTTGTTTTAGCTAGTTCTTTCAGATGTTCATACTCCACATGCTTGCCCACGACAATTTGTGCTCTGCTGTGCATAAAAGGCTTTGTTCGTGACCTTTCCATCACGCAATCGCTTGCAAATTCAGCAGGTGGCAGACCTCGATGCCGTCGTCCAGGTCCGGCCAGCAAATCGCGAAGCCGCCCGGCTCCAGCGACCAGTTGGCGCGTTGTTTTGGCGTGGCTTTGGCCAGCCATTTCAGCCACGGCACTTCCGCCTGCGGCAGTCTGACTTCACGTCCATCGTTGAGCCGCACATGCGGCTTGCCGGCGGTGAAGCGAACGCTTTCAGCTTGCACCTGTTCAACGGCTTTATCGGTCAACGTATTCATGACACTTTCCTCGCTTTGGCTGCAAGACCAGGCTGTTTCACAGGAGCTCCTTGAATTGCTCGACGCTCATGCCGGCGTCGCGCACAATCGCGCCCATGGTGTAGGCATCCACCGGATTGTTCCGGGGCACAACGACATGAAGCGAACCTTTGGACATGAAGATGTGCCTGCCCTGGCGGTCAATCTGGAAGCCCGCCTTTTCCAGCGCGCGCACGGCGCGAAGATGATTAACCCCCGGAAGTTTCGGCATATCACACAGTGGTCACTTCCAGTTCGCGGATTTCACAATGCAACTCAGGCGCGCCATAAAGTTCAAGATAACCTTGAATGGCATCGCGGATGTTTTCCAGCGCTTCGGCCACCGTTGCCCCCTGGGAATGGCAGCCCGGCAATTCAGGGCAGCTAACCGACACGCCCTCCGAATGTTCGAGCACTGTTATATAATACTTGCTTTTCATCTCGATAACAGATTACGCCCCGGCTTGGATTTCGTCAATGCGGGGCCAGTTCAAAATGTCCTCGTATGCCGCGTTCATTTCAGTTTCCAATGGCGCCAGGTTTCATTCGTCATTCCTCACGGCACGGGCAGTTCATCAAAAATTTTCTGGATGACGAGCTCGCTCGTCTTCTCCTCGGCCTCGGCCTCGTAGGTGATGGCCACGCGGTGGCGCAACACATCCATGCCGATGCTCTTCACGTCCTGCGGCGTGACGTAGCCCCGGCCCTTGAGGAACGCATAGGCCTTGGCCGCCAGCGTCAGCGCGATGGTGGCGCGGGGCGAGGCGCCCAGTTGGATGAATTCCTTCACCGCGATTTTGTAATGGTCCGGATCGCGTGTGGCGCAGACCAGGTCCACAATGTAATCCTTCACCTTGTCATCCACGTAGATGTCATTGATCACTTCGCGGGCTTTGAGGATTTGGCTGGCCTCCACCACGGCGTGGCAGACGGGGGTGCCGGAGGTTTTGGCCATCATTTCGAGAATCTGCCGCTCCTCGGCGCGCGAGGGGTAGCCGATTTTGAGCTTGAGCATGAAGCGGTCCACCTGCGCCTCGGGCAGCGGATAGGTGCCCT
>CAZUBG010000169.1:0-12826 GCA_964618545.1 uncultured Bifidobacteriaceae bacterium
GCCCCGGAGATCCGGAGCGCGGCTCTGTGAGCCGCAGCACATTGAAAAGTGAAGGATTCTCCGGCTTCCGGAGGCAGGATTTCCCTTGTTTTTGTCTTGGTCAACACGCCCGTAAGGAGACTCTGAATAATCTGCTTGGGCCGCCGCTGACGGCCATCCTCCCAACGCGAAAAGGCCCCTGAACCCCGCGCCGCGTCCGCACCCAACGACCCCGGCCATCCGACTCGCCACCCCCCCGGACTCCCAGTGGCCTCCGAAGTTGTGCGTGGGTTCCGCCTCCTCCGCGAGCGCCAACGGCGCGGCCTCATACCAGCCTGGGGCACTCGCCCCAGGATAACCCTAGTGCTGGTGCCAAAGGGCTGAAAGCCCGCTCCATCCGGTGTACCGCCGGGGCCAACGCTGGCGATGCCTCATTGTCAAAGCTACTAACAACTTCGGGCTTCCCATCACGCGATCGTCTTTTTTGGGGGTGACATTTGACACATCCCAAAACCAGTCGTACGGTATGACTGTCCGCCAAGATGTGGCGGTGGCCGATGGTTTAATTCCGTCGCCCGGTTCTTTGACATCTTGAAATGGCCAGCGCCCACCGATGACTCTCCGTCGGGGCGGGGACGGCTCGTCCCCACGCAACTTAGGGCAGCAGCCGCAAGCCCAATGAATGGACGATAATTAACGCTATTTCGGGCTAAATTGAAGTTTATTGATTAAAATTAACGATAATTTCAGCTATTTAACGGTAATTAACGCTATTTTTAAAAAAACTTTCCCGATTTGGCCGTGGTAAGCCCCCCATGCCAATGTCGCAACACGCTCCCACCCTGTAGGCCGGGTCCCCTGACCCGGCGTCGGTGGTCAAACCAGGTCAAACCGGGTCAAACCAAATCAAGCTGAATCCAACCTGATCCGACCTTTCGCATCAGCCGGAAGATCCCAGGTAAGCCCCCAAGCCAATGTCGCAACACGCTCCCACCCTGTACGCCGGGTTCCCAGACCCGGCGTCGGCGGTCAAACAAGGTCAAACCGGGTCAAACCAAATCAAGCTGAATCCAACCTGATCCGACCTTTCGCATCAGCCGGAATATCCTAGCAGCCTGTCGGACTTAGGGGTTTTTGCCCCAAAAACGGTCGTTTTAGACCATCAAAACACCTTCGCGGAAAATCAAAGTCGCTCATATGTCATTTGTGAGCGTCGTATTTTCTAAGTCCGACAGGCTGCTAGGTAAGCCCCCAAGCCAATGTGCAACACGCTCCCACCCTGTAGGCCGGGTCCCCTGACCCGGCGTCGGCGGTCAAACCAGGTCAAACCAAATCAAGCTGAATCCAACCTGATCCGACCTTTCGCATCAGCCGGAAGATCCCAGCTAAGCCCCCAAGCCAATGTCGCAACACGCTCCCACCCTGTAGGCCGGGTCCCCAGACCCGGCGTCGGCGGTCAAACCAGGTCAAACCATTCCAGAGTGGGGTGAAACCTAAAAAACCGGAAAAACACGCAAAAGCACGGATAAAAATTTTAAAATCCAATTTTACACGCTGTTGTTTTTTATACAGCCGCAATCCAGCCAACTCAACCATATCCGCCCCCCGACCGCCTTGGTCAAACCCAGTAAAACCTCTTTTTGAGCTATCGTCAAAACATCTATTAAAACAGTCGTCTTTTGGCTCGCGCAGGAGGGAATAAATCTAAGAAAATTACTCAACCAAATAATTGGGTATCCCGGCTATGTGTTTATAACATGCTTATTGTAAAGCACTTAGACGTTAAATAACGACTTTGTTTTCTGTTTTGATTTCATTTAACCGGTGCTTGAATAATCAAAACAACCCGGATAAGCTGGTGATTCGCTATGAGCGCAACAACCGCCGAACCGAAACTGACGCACAACGAAATTATCAAGGCAGCGATCCCGACGCTGGCGGGTAATATTGCCGCCACCATGGCTGCGCCGGGGGCCGATCAGTTTTCCGCTGACGACCAACAGTTCACCAAGTTCCATGGAATTTACCAGCAGGACGACCGGGATCTGCGCAAGACGCAGAAGAAGTACATGATGATGATCCGGGGCCGGATTCCGGGCGGGGTGATGACTCCGAAGCAATGGAGCGTCTTTGACGATTTGGCCGCGCAATATGGCAATAACACCCTGCGCCTCACCACCCGGCAGAGCATCCAATTTCATGGGGTTTTGATGTCCGGTCTCGGGCCGTTGGTCAAGAAGATCAACGAATCGCTGCTCTCCACCCTTGCCGCCTGCGGTGACGTCAACCGCAACGTGACGGCTCCGCCCACCCCGGCCTACACCCCGGCCCGCGCCCAGGTGTTTGCAGATTGCCACCGGGTCGCCTTGTCCCTGGCTCCCAAGACGGAGGCGTATCACGCCATCTGGATTGATGGCGTGCAACTGAATTTGGACGATCCGGCCAACAAAAACTTCGTGGACCCGCTGTACGGCCAAACGTATCTGCCGCGCAAGTTCAAGATTTCGTTCGCCATCCCCCCGGTGAATGACACGGATATCTTCACGAACTGCCTCGGGTTCATCGCCATCATCGGGCAGGACCAATTGATTGGCTACAACGTCTGTGTCGGGGGCGGCATGGGGCGCACGCATGGCAACGAGCAGACTTATCCCCGGCTGGCCGATGTGGTTGGTTTTATCAAGCCGGAGCACTTGGTGGCGGCGGCGAAAGCCGTGCTGACGATTCACCGGGATTTTGGTGACCGTACCGACCGCAAACACGCCCGCCTCAAGTATGTTGTCGCCGAGCGCGGGCTGGATTTCATCCGCACCGAGATCAGCCAGCGTGCCGGCATCCAACTGGAGCCGGCCCGCAGCTACACTTTTACGACGATGAGCGACCTTTACGGGTGGCACCGGGCGGTGGATGACACCTGGTTTCTGGGCTTGTTCGTGGAAACCGGCCGGGTCAAGGATGCTCCCGGACACGCGCAAAAAACCGCCCTGCGCCAGGTGGCGGAACAATTTCCGGGCATCGAGTTCCGCTTGTCCCCGAACCAGAACGTCATTCTGGCGAACGTCACCGAAGCGGATAAGTCCGGGATCACAGCCCTCCTGGCCTCGCACGGGGTGAACGTGGACCAGCAGGCCAGCGCGTTGCATGCGGCCGCCATGGCCTGTCCCTCGCTGCCCACCTGCGGATTGGGGTTGGCGGAAAGCGAACGCTACCTGCCCGGACTGCTGGACCGGTTGGAAAAGCTCTGCGGCGAGGTGGGGTTGGCGGGCGAGGAAATCATCATTCGCTCCACCGGCTGTCCCAACGGCTGCGCCCGGCCCTATATGGCGGAGATCGCCTTTGTTGGCAAGGCCCCGGGCCGCTATCAGGTCTGGCTGGGCGGCAACACGGCGGGCACCCGCCTCAATCGCGTCTGGAAAGACGTGGTCAAAGATACGGAAATTGAAACCGAACTCCGCCCCGTGCTGGCGCGGTTTGCGACGGAACGGACCACCGGCGAACGCTTTGGCGACTGGTGCGACCGGGTGTTTCTGAAGGAGCAAAGGAACGGAACGACGGCAAATTAACTGCCCCCAGCCAATGAATTCAATTCGTCGCCATGAGCATTATCGCACCTTCGGGGCCTACGCCTCCTTTGCTGAAGCTGACGCCGAACTGCGGGACTATTGGCGTTCCCGCACGCCCCAGGAACGGATGGCGGCCCTGGAGGAGCTACGCATACTAAACTATGGAGAAAAGACAATTAACGCCCGAATTCCGCGAGTTTTTGGGGTGCCTGAACCACGCCAACGTTGAATACCTTCTGGTGGGTGGTTTTGCCGTTAATTACCACGGTTACCATCGCTTCACAGAAGACATTGACTTTTGGATTGCGGTTTCAGACCAAAATTTCACGCGGTTACTGGCGGCCATTCGGGAATTTTTCGGTGAAGACATCATGGGGCTGGATAAGAATTTTCTGAACCAGAACGAGTCGCTTTATTTGGGCCGGGTTCCCAATAAAATTGAAGTGTTTCAAAAAGCCAGCGGATTGGAATTCAGTCAGGCGTATCCCAGACGCATTGAAACGGTCATTGAAGGCTTGCCGGTGAAAATCATCGCCTTGGAAGACTTGAAAATGAATAAACGGGCCAGCGGCAGGCACAAAGACCTGGCTGACCTCGATCATTTATAGAGAAAATGCAAAGCAATCTTAACGCGGAACAAATCAAGCAGGCCAACGCAGAGTTGCGGTCGAAATCGCCGTTGGAAATTGTGCGCTGGGCCGTCACCCAGGCCGGGGGCAAGGCCATCGTTTCAACCAATTTCCGCCCTTACGAAGCGGTGATTTTGCATCTGGCCACCCAAGTGCAGCCGGATATTCAGGTGTTGTGGGCCGACCACGGCTACAACCGTCCCGCCACCTACCGTCACGCGGAGGAACTCAAGAAACTGCTCAAGCTGAATATCCAGGCGTTTGTGCCAAGGATGACCGCAGCGCATTACGATGCCATTTATGGCGGGCCGCCGTCCCCCGCCCCGGAAAATGAGCAACTCATCAAAGATTTCAGCGCGGTGATGAAATTGGAACCGTTCCGGCGCGGGATCCAGGCCCTGGCCCCCGTCATCTGGCTGACCGCGCTGCGCAAGGTGCAAAACCCGAACCGCGCCGGTCTGGACATCGTCACCGCCGACGATAATTTCAACACGATCAAGGTCAGCCCGGTGTTTTACCTGAGCGACGCGGACTTGGAAAATTATTTGACGGAGCATCACCTGCCCAACGAGTGGGATTATTTTGACCCCGCCAAGGCGGACGAAAAACGCGAGTGCGGCCTCCACGCCGGTTGGGGCGGCAAGGCGGCGGTGGAAGGCGGTTCTGGAATTTGACGTTTATGAGCAGCTACCATTTGGATCATTTGCAGTATTTGGAGACGGAGGCCATCCACGTCATGCGCGAGGTGGCGGCGGAATTTGAGCGCCCGGTAATGTTGTTTTCCGGCGGCAAGGATTCCATCTGCATGTTGCGCCTGGCGGAAAAGGCCTTCCGACCCTCGGACATTCCCATGCCGTTTCTAAACATTGAGACCGGCCATGAATTCCCCGAGCTGATTCAATTCCGCGACCATCGGGCGAAGGAACTGGGGGCCAGGCTCATTGTTCGCACGGTGGCCGACGCCCTCAAAAGAGGCCTGGCCACCCAGGCTCCCGGCGAAATCAGCCGCAACAAACTCCAGACCCCGGCCCTGCTCGGGGCCATTGAAGAATTTCAATTTGACTGCGCCATCGGCGGCGCCCGCCGCGATGAGGAAAAAGCCCGCGCCAAGGAGCGATTCTTCAGTTTCCGTGACGGTTTCGGCCAGTGGGACCCCAAAAATCAGCGCCCGGAAATTTGGAACCTCTACAACGGCCGGCTCAACCCCGGCGAAAACATGCGCGTCTATCCCATCAACAACTGGACCGAGATGGATGTGTGGGAATACATCAAGCGCGAGCAACTGGCCGTCCCGACGATTTACTTCAGCCACGAGCGCGAATGTTTCCGGCACGGCGGCCAGTGGCTGCCCCTCCCGCCGGCCCACACCGATCCCAGCATCCCCGACCCCTACGCCGGGGCGCGGCCCAAGCCCAATGAGCCGGTGAAAAATCTGGTCGTGCGCGTGCGCACCATCGCCGACATGATCAGCACGGGCATGATCGAATCCCGCGCCGACAGCGTGGATGACATCATCGCCGAAGTGGCGGCCGCCCGGGTGACCGAGCGCGGCTCCCGCGCCGACGACAAGGCCAGCGAAGCCGCGATGGAAGACCGCAAAAAAGCCGGATACTTTTGAGGTTTGGTTAAAATGGAAGAAACTAAATACAATCCGGCAAATCGAATCGCGCTGTTTCAACGAAAAGAAGTCCGCCGTGTGATTCATAATAATGAATGGTGGTTTGTCATCACCGATGTCATTGCGGTACTGACGGATTCAGTTAACGCCAGCGATCATTTGAAAAAACTCCGCAAACGCGATCCCCAGTTGTCAGAGGCTTTCCAAGGGGGGGACAACTTGTCCCCCCTTGGACTCGAATTCGAGACGGCCGGCGGCCGCCAGATGCTTCAATGCCAGTCGGTGAAGAAGGGGAAACAATCGCAGAACAAACTGTAAATAAATGTTTTACTTTGAAATGAACAACGAATTCCAGCCGCTGGCTGATGCGCTTTACCGCGAACGGGTGTTGCGTGCGCGGCGCACGCCGCCGGAGGAACGAATTCTGGAGGGCCCACGCCTGTTTGATTACGCCTGCGCGATCACGCTGGCCGGTCTGCGTTTGGAAAACCCCAATGCCACCGAGGATGAACTGCGTCAAGCCTTGCGGCAACGCCTCTCACTCGCGGAAAAACTGGAACAGGTGCGATAATGGCCGATGCCCTCACCATAACCACTCAAGTCTTGGCCGCCCTGAACCGCTGTGGCGTGCCGCATGTCGTGGTCGGGTCCTTCGCGCGAAATTTTCATTCCTTCCCGCGTTCCACCAAGGATGCGGACATTGTCCTGGCGGTGGATGCCGCCGCATTAAGCCGGTTCCAAGCCGAGTTGGCCGGCGGGTTTTCCCTTGATCCACAAACCACTTTTGAGACGAACACAGGAACCTTCCGGTACACCCTGATCCATCGCGCAACCGAGTTCAAAACCGAATTGTTTTTATTGAGTCAGGATGCGTTTGACCAGGAGCGGTTCAGCCGGCGTCAGGCCATCAGCTTTAACGGCCAGGCCACCTTTGTGCTCACCGCCGAAGATGTCATCGTCACCAAACTGCGCTGGTTGCGCCCCAAGGATGTGGAGGACATCCGTGACGTGATCGCGGTAAAGAGCGCCACGCTCGACTGGAATTACATTCACCGCTGGACCGCGGTCCATGCCACCCGCGCCCAACTGGACGGCATCCGCGCCAGCCTCCCTCCAATTGATTGATTTTTTAAAACCATGCCCAACACCCAGCATCCCATCGAACTTTTGCGCTTCAACACCTGCGGCAGCGTGGACGACGGCAAGTCCACGCTCATTGGCCGTCTGTTATACGATTCAAAGAACCTGATGGAGGACCAGCTCGAGGCGCTTGAAAAATCCGCCGATCTCACCGGCGGCGGCCAGATCAACCTGGCCAACCTCACCGACGGCCTGCGCGCCGAGCGCGAACAGGGCATCACCATTGATGTGGCGTACCGGTTTTTTGCGACGCCCAGGCGGAAGTTCATCGTGGCGGACACGCCCGGGCATGTGCAGTACACCCGCAACATGGTCACCGGCGCCTCCACCGCCAATTTGTCGGTTGTGCTGGTGGACGCACGGCAGGGCGTGATCGAGCAAACCCGCCGGCATGCCTATATTTCCTCGCTGCTGGGCATTCCGCATTTGATTGTGGCCGTCAATAAAATGGACCTGGTGGACTGGAGCCAGACGCGATTCCAGGAAATCCGCTATGAAATTGAAAGTTTTCTGCCCCGGTTGGGCGGCTTTCGCGACGTCAAGTTCATCCCCTTGAGCGCGCTCAACGGCGACAATGTGGTGGACCCCTCCCAGCACACGCCTTGGTACGAAGGCCCCACCCTGCTGGGTCATCTGGAGACCGTTCACATCGCCAGCGATTGGAACCTCGTCGGTTTCCGTTTCCCCGTGCAGTGGGTGAACCGTCCCAACAGTCCCACCGACAAGTCCCTGCATGATTTCCGCGGGCTGAGCGGCCAGATTGCCAGCGGCATCGTGCGCCCGGGCGATCCGGTGGTCGTCCTGCCCATTGGACTCAAAACCACGATTAAGGAAATTTGGAATTACAACGCCCTCCAGCCTGAAGCCTTCTGTCCCCAGTCCGTGACCCTGTGCCTGGCCGATGACATTGACATCAGCCGGGGCGACATGATTGTGGGGCTGACCGGCCTCCCCGGCCTGAGTTCGGAATTACAGGCGCGGGTGTGCTGGATGAATCAGCGCCCCCTGCAGCCGGGCAAGAAATATTTTCTCAAACACACCACCCAAACCGTTCAGGCGGTCATCACCGCCCTCGAGAGCCGCATCAACATGAACACCTTTGAGGCGGAGCCCGCGCCGCCGGCCCTGGCCATGAACGACATCGGCCTCGTCCGCCTCCGCACCGCCCGGCCACTGGTATTTGATGGGTATACGACAAATCGCCTGACCGGTTCGTTCATCCTGATCGAGCAGGGCTCCAACGCCACCGTGGCCGCCGGCATGCTTAACCCCCCGACGGAGGAGGCCAGACCCGAGTACGCCGACTTTGCCATCTGAGTCAGTGGAAAACCAAATCCAAAATCCTGTGCCCGGCAAACACCCATACCACCGCCGACAGGGCGATGTAAGGGCCATAGGGCATGCGTGAGGACCATTCACGTCGCCGCAGGGCGATCAGGATCACCCCCACCGTCGCGCCGATCAGGGAGCTGACCATCAGGGAGAACAAGGCCCCCTGCCAGCCGATGAAGGAGCCAATGGCCCCCATGAATTTCACGTCGCCCAGGCCCATGGCTTCACGGGGCAAAACAACTTCATCGCACCAGGCTTCCAGCCAGGCCACCTCGGCGGGGTTGAGTTTCTCCCCCCCGATATCGAGCACGGACGGCGACAGCTTGATGACCGCTTCCCGATAGCAACGGTCCACCAATTCCACCCGGCGCGCAGACAGCACAATCGTGTCCGTTTTGCGGTAAAAGATTTCCTCATACGGAATTTCCCGTTCGCCCAGGCACAGGACGGTTTCGGTGAAAATAATTTTGGTTCCCGGCTCCAGTTTCAGCAGATGGCGGCCGAACATTAGTTTGCCCAAACGCAGAATGACATAGACGGTTCCCGCGCCAACCACGATTCCCACCACGCTCCGAACCACGCCCATTCCCGCCGAGGGGGCTGACTGCAGGGCCGGCGTGAGGAGCGACGCCACCAGTCCCAGCGCGGCGCCGCCGTAGGTGATTTCATCCGGGATGATGAAATGCTCAAAATCAATGAATGACGCCACCATCAATCCGCCCAGGAAAATGGAGTAGGCCAGGGCGATGGTCAGGGAGGACAGCGGATGGTCCGGGTCTCCGAATTTCAACCAGCAACCGACAAACGCCAGTCCGGTCAGCAGTTCCACCAGAAAATACCGGAAGGAAATCGGAGCCCCGCAATTCTTGCATCGTCCCTTCAGGGCCAGCCACGTCACCAGCGGAATGTTCAGATAAAAGGGGATGGCATATTTGCAATGCGGACAATGCGAGGACGGGGTGACGATGCTCATCTCCAGCGGCATCCGGTAAATACAGACGTTGAGAAAACTGCCGATGATGCAGCCGAGCATGAAAAACACCACCGACCAAAAATGAAAGGGCGCCGTTTCCCAGACGTTCAGATTGAAAATCGTTTCAGAGACCATAAATATTGTGTTCAAGCGCCCGGCGCATCACCTCCAGCGGGGCGGTTTTGCCCGTCCAGATTTCAAAGGCCCGGGCCCCCTGATAAAGCAGCATGCCCAGGCCGTTCGCGGTGGTGCAACCGGCGGACCGCGCCGCCCGCAGCAGCGCCGTGGCGGAGGGCCGGTAAATCATGTCATAAACGGCGGCCGTTTGCCTGAAGGAAAACAATTTTTCATCCAGCGGCGAAGGGTCGTCTGATTTCAAACCGAGTGAAGTCGCATTGATCAGCAGATCAATTTCCGAATGGGGAGGTTTGGGATAATCCAGCCCGACATAAACCGCGGGGAATTTCTGTTTGATTTCCTGCTGAATCTCCAAAATCTTGGAAGAAGTCCGGTTCACCAGAAAAAGGGCGGAAACATTTTCCGCAGCGAGCCGCAAGGCCGCCGTGCGTCCCGCCCCGCCTGCGCCCAGCAGCAACACTTTTTTGCCGGACAATTCCAGTTGCAAATCCGCGCGCAATGCATTTACCAGCGCGTCCGCGTCGGTGTTAAACCCAACCGTGCGGATTTCCACCGGCGCATCCTTCTCAAAATGACCGGGCGGCCGCCAGTCGCTTTGGGGGGTGCGGCCTTCAAACCGAATGGTGTTCACCGCGCCCCACACCCTGGCGGATTCATCCAGCGCGTCCATCAGGTTCACTGCCAGCAACTTGTGCGGTACGGTCAGGTTCAGGCCGGCGAAGCCCATCACCTTCGCGCCTTCAATGGCCGCCCGCAGATTTTCCGGGGCGACTTCAAAGGCCAGATAGCGCCAGTCCAGTCCCAGCGCGGCAAACGCGGCGTTCTGCATGGCCGGCGAGGCCGAATGGCGAATGGGGGAGCCATACACGGCACAGCAGCGGGTGGCGGCGCTAATCGCCGGTTGGACGGTTTGAGACACGCGCCATTTATAAGCCGCCCCGGCTTCGGTTCAAAGCGCAAACTAAGCGTTGCGCCAAATAATCGCGGTTCAAAGGGAACCCCCCGGCGCGATCCGCCTCCCGCCCGACGCCGTTTTTTTGCCGGCGAAGCGCAGGAAACCCCGCAGTTCCTCCGGACGGGCTTTCCAATAATTCACCAGTTGCCGGAAAACTTCCAGCGTCTGCGGGCGCAAATGGTGCTCGATGTCCTCCACCTCCTGGTCCACCGTCGCCGGCGCCAGTTCGAGCAGGCTGAACAACTCCGTCAGGATTTGGTGCCGCGCCTTGATGCGCGCCGCCACCGTGCGGCCCTCTTCAGTCAGGCTGAAGCCGCGGTACTTCTCGTAATTGACAAAGCCCCGGGCGGCCAGCCGCCGCACCATGTTGGACACCGTGGAGGGTTTCACGCCCAGCGCTTCCGCCACGTCGGTCACCCGGGCATAACCCTTGTCTTCAATCAATCCCGCGATGCGCTCCAAATGGTCTTCCGTGGATTCGGAAGCGGAGCGGTCCAATCGGGGGGCCGGTTTGGGTCTGGCTTGCATGGGGAAAGTTTAACCCGGGACCGGGCCCGTGGCGATTGTTTTTAACAACCGTTTTTTTAAGCGTCATCATTTGTTTTAACGGTAAAACATTTTATTTGACGTAAATAAGAAAGCGCCTATGCTCTGGCTGGTGGCGGTCTCCCCAACCCCGTGAGATTTACCATTTAAAAAGCATACATGAGCCATCGAACTGTGAACGAACCGATAAAACCCATTCACGCGTTGTCGCGGCGGCGCTCTGCGGGGCCGCGCCCGGGGGCGGGGCGCCGGGGCGCGCGGCTCCGGCGGGCGGCCGGTTCGACATTGCTTTTGGGCTCCCTGTCGGCGGCGGCGGACCCGGCCGCCAATTCCGCGGCCAGCCCCGCGACGGCCCCCGGGATGTTGTTCGCGCGCACGCCCGGAACAGTTTCCCCCTCCGCCCCGACACTCGAAAAACCTGCGGAAACCCAGCCGCAGAATTGGAACTGGCACGCTCAGAATACGGACATTGTGCAGGGGGATTTCGGCTTTCCCGCCAAGTACTCCGGCACCGCCAGCCTGAACAGCGGCGGCGAAGTTCAGGAAACCATTTCACTGGACGTGTTTTCCGGTGTCCGCTTGTGGCACGGCGCCGAGGCCCATGTGGACGCCCTGATGTGGCAGGGCCTGGGCTTGACCCAGACGCATGGCATTGAGGCCTTTCCCAACGGCGATGCTTACAAAGCCGGACTGACGGTGCCCCAGTATCAGTTCGCACGCTTGTTTATTCGTCAAACCATTGGTTTGGGCGGTGACCAGGAAGACGTGCCCGACGACCAGCTCACCTTGGCGGGCCAACAGGACATTTCGCGGCTGACCTTCACGCTGGGGCGGTTCAGCCCACTGGATATTTGCGATTACAACCTCTACGCGAACGACCCGCACACCCAGTTTATGAATTGGGCCATGATGGGCAATCTCGCCTGGGATTACGGGCAGGATACCGTCGGCTACACCACCGGGTTTGCGGTGGAATTAAATCAGCCGAAATGGGCTGTGCGCTATGGATTTTTCCAAATGCCGGCGGCCAAGAATGGCTTCTCCGGGGACGACCAGTATTTTATGTCGCCCCAAAGCGGAGCCGACGGCCCGTTTTTGCGCTCCTGGGCCATGATGACGGAATTGGAACGCCGTTACCGCCTCAAGGATCACCCGGGAAAAATTCGGGCGCTGGCCTGGCTCAACGAGGCGGACATGGCCAGCTATTCGGTGGCGACACCGCTGCTGCTGGCCGACCCCAACCGCACCAACCCCAACAATGTGGCGGCGGACATTGCCGCGGCGCGCGCCTACCACTATAAATACGGCTTGGGGTTGAACTGGGAACAGGAAGTGGCGAAGAACATCGGCGTGTTTTCGCGCCTCGGTTGGAACGACGGCCAAGAAGAGGCGTGGACGTTCACCGATGTCAATTGGACGGCATCCTTGGGCGTGAGCCTCAGCGGAGCGGTCTGGCACCGGCCTGATGACACCATTGGACTGGCCGGCGTCGTGAGCGGCGCTTCCTCCGCAAACCAAAAATTCCTCGAGGCCGGCGGCACGGACATGCTGGACGGTGACGGCAATTTGACTTACAGCCCGGAAAAAGTCATGGAAACCTATTACAATTGCCAGGTTTGGAAAACAATTCACCTCACTCTGGATTACCAGTTTGTCACCGACCCCGCGTTCAATCAGGCGCGCGGTCCGGTATCCATCTTCGGTGCGCGGCTGCACTGGGAATTTTAATGATGATTTGATTATGAACACAAAACCAATGACGCCCGCCGAACCCGGTCCGCAGGAACCGGCGGGGACGGTCTCGCTGTCGGAAGTCCACCACAGCGTGCCCGTGCCCAATGTCCGGGCCGGCTTCTGGCGGCAATGGATGGCTTTTTCCGGGCCGGCCATCCTCATCAGCGTCGGCTACATGGACCCCGGCAACTGGGGCACGGACCTCGCCGGCGGCGCGCA
>CAZUBG010000170.1:0-12671 GCA_964618545.1 uncultured Bifidobacteriaceae bacterium
TGCTGTGCAGCCGGTCAATCGTTTCCGTGGCGATATCCATGGCCGTGGCGAAGCCAAAGGTCGCATCCGTCAGGGCCACATCGTTGTCAATCGTCTTGGGCAGGGTGACCACATTCAGCCCGGCCTGGTGCAGGCGCAGCGCGCTCTTTTGTGTGCCGCCGCCGCCCAGGCAAACCAGGGCGTCCAGCCCGAACTGTTTGTAGTTCTTGATGATCGTCTCCATCATGTTGTGCATGCGGCCGTCAATCATCATGCGGTGGGGCTTGTCCCGGCTTGTCCCCAAAATCGTGCCGCCCACGGTGAGAATGCCGGCCAGCGTGCCCTTGTCCAGCTTGAGCCGGCGGTCCTCGACCAGTCCGCGAAATCCGTCCCGAAAGCCGATCACCTCCATGCTGTAAAAGCCGATGGCGGTTTTGCCGACGCCGCGAATGGCGGCGTTCAATCCGGGGCTGTCCCCGCCGGCCGTGAGAATTCCAATGCGTTTTGGTTTGAGAGGCATGGCAGTATCGTTGTATTTATCAGGACCAAAGCAAAAACGTTTCCGGCCGCTTTTTAACCGCGTCCCCGGCGTTTTCGTCGTCTCCGAAACTAGGGCGCGGAGTTTTTTTTGTCGAGCAGAACATGTGACAATTTAGCGCCACGTTTTGCGCTTTTCAGAAGTCCAACTGAACAAGTGATAGCCCAAGCTGAAATCGCTCTGAAAAGCCCAATCTCCGGTTGAGCCAGCCCCAAAAGCGTGGTATCTGAAAAGGTGTCTGGGGCATCCGTTCCAGGCAGCGCAGGAGGAGGAGGTCCGCTGGGTTTTAATAACTGCGGACGCGAAGATTCACTTTTAACCCTCCCCCAGCGCTTCAAGCAGGACTTGGAGGCCCTGATGACCTCCCGGCGCTCTTTGACATATTCCGTCGTCCGACGGCGGACCCGGGGTCAGCTTTGGGACAGGGACGGCTCGTCCCTGTGCCCTTGGTTCTCCGCCCCTTGTAAAAAAGGCCGCAAAGAACAGAAAAGGACGGTAAAACACGAAAAGGACCGGTAAAAAAATTCGCGCGCTGATCCCAGGCCGCTTTGCCAAACCATTGACGACCCCCGGCGGGTACACTAGTTTACATCATGTCGGCGTTACGGAGCCAATCTTAAGATGGTGTTGATGTCTCACAAACTCAGGTTTCCGGGATGGTTGTGGCTGTTGCTGCTTGGCCTGTGGCCGGGCCGGATCTGCGGCCAGACGCCGGACTTTTCCGTGGTGAATGAACCTTGGTTTGAAATCAGCACCGCGCATTTCCACGTTTACAGTTATGGCCCGCCTCCCTTGGTTTACAAGCTGACCGGCCGGCTGGAGCAGTTTTGCAAGGCCTACGCCTGGCTGGCCGGGACGCAGGCGGTCGCCTCGCCTCCGATCGTGGTGCTGGCGTTCCCGGATCACGACAGCCTGAAACCATTTTTGCCGCTCTATCAGGGCCAGCCCGCCAACCTGGCGGGTTTCTTCAAGCGCGGCGACGACGAAAATCTCATCGTGCTGGCCCTGGGTTCGGACGAGGCCGGCGGGGAGGATCTGTCGGTCATTTTTCATGAGTACACCCACCTGTTGTTCCGGCACAACGACCAGTTTTGGCCGCTGTGGTTGAAGGAGGGGATGGCGGAAGCCTATTCCACGTTTGCGGTGGACGGGCGCAGTGTTTATCTGGCCGGTCCCATCGGGCACCACTTGGAATTATTAAAGCAGACGCCGCTGATGCCGCTGACGGAGTTGTTTGCGGTGACCCATGACTCGCCCCAGTATAACGAGAGCAGCCGTCAGGGAATCTTCTACGCGGAATCATGGTTGCTGACGGAATTTCTCATGGCGGGGGATCAGCCGGTTTTCCGGGCCCGCTTTGGCCAGTACACCACCCTGTTGCGCCAGGGTCAGAATCCGGAGCAAGCCTTCACGAACGCCCTGCGGGTGAGCCTGCCGTTGATGGAGGCGCAGCTCCGCCGCTATCTGGACAATCAATTGTTCCCTCCGCTGGAACTGAACCTGAAAGCCAGTGTTTCGGCTCCCATCACCATCACCACGCACGACCTGACGCCGGTGGAGGCTTATTTCCGGCTGGGGGATGAACTGTTGCGGATTGACCGGTCGGACGCCGCCGCCGCGTGGTTCGACCGTGCCCAAAAGCTCGCTCCGGCCAGTCCGCTTCCCTATGAAGGCCAGGGGTTGCTGGCCGCACAAAATGATCAGTCAGCGGAGGCCTTGCGCGACCTGACGACCGCCCTGCAACGCGGTTCGACCAGTTTTCTGGCCTATTATATTTATGCACGGGAAAAATACCGGCTCACGGCGGAGGACGGGGTGCGCTATGCCCCGCTCAAGGATGAAGCCGAGGCCGAAATCCGGGGCGACCTGGAGAAATCCCTGAGCCTCATGCCGGACTTTGCGCCGGTCCAAGAGTTGATGGGCTTTTTTGAAATGGTGCAGGGTGAGCATCCCGCCGACGCGGAAATTCATCTGCGCCGGGCCATTCAGTTGGAGCCGGAAAACTCATCCTACTTGTATTCGCTGGCCCAATTTCAGTTTAGAAATCAAAATCCAGAGGCCGCCCGGCAAACGTTGGAGCCGTTGTTAATGCCCAATATCGAGGCGCAATTACAAGAACGCGCCCGGGAATTGATCCGCGAAAACAGCCATTGACGGACTGTCACCCGGCGATGGCGCTCATTTCCACCGGTTCGACGTTTACACCGGTTTTCTCCAGCCAGTCAATGGCGGCCTTCACGTCGTCGCGCGCGCCGTCGAGTTCCAAACAAACCACGCCGATCTCATCCGTCACGCTGGCCTGGCGGATGTTGGTGATCACTTTGAATTTGTGCCCCAGTTTCCAGACCAGGGGTTCTTTGATCAAGGTGGGCGGGTACATCAGCCACAAGCGCTGGCGGGTGGGCGATGTGCCCTTGGTGGGCGCGGTTTTGGTTTTCCTGGCGGTCGGTGCTTTGGCCATGAGTTGATTTTAGCCGGGCGCTGGCCTTGAAACAAGCGTCATTCCATCGGCCTCCTAACCGCCGGCGATGGCGGGGATGATGCTGATTTCATCACCGTCCTTGAGCGGGGTGGCGCGGTTTTGCAGGAAGCGGATGTCCTCCTCGTTCACGTAGACGTTGACGAAGCGGCGCACCTCGCCTTTTTCATCCACGAGGCGTTCCTGGATGCCGGGGAAGCGCGTCTGCAATTCGACGATGGCCTCGCCAATGGTGGCGGCGTTGATTTCGATCAGCTCCTCGTTGTTGGTCAACTTGCGGAGCGGGGTGGGGATGCGGACTTTTTTGGGCATAAATTTGGCTTAAGCAGTCACTTTTTCCTCCTGCGTCAGCAGGGCTTCGAATTCGCGCAGGCTGGGTTTGATTTCGCGCGCCTTGCCGCAGTGGCCCTGGACGGCGTCAAGCGTTTTCAAGCCGTTGCCGGTGACACAGATGACGGCGGAAGAATCGTGCGGAATCTTGCCGGCCGCAATCAGTTTCTTCGCCACACCGACGGTCACGCCGCCGGCGGTCTCGGCGAAAATGCCTTCGGTCTCGGCCAGCAGCCCGATCGCGTCGCGGATTTCATCGTCGGTGACGTCCTCCGAGGCGGCGTTGGTTTCGCGCATGACTTTGAGCGCGTAGAAGCCGTCGGCGGGGGTGCCGATGGCGAGCGATTTGGCAATGGTGTCCGGCTTGACGGGCTTGAAGAAATCCAGGCCGGCCTTTTGTGCGGTGGAAATGGGGGAGCAGCCGGTGGCCTGTGCGCCGTGGATGTGCGATTCGGTGTTCGCCACGAGGCCGAGTTTCACAAATTCCTGATAACCCTTGTGGATCTTCGTCAGCAACGAGCCGGACGCCATGGGGACGATCGTGTGCTGTGGCAGCCGCCAGCCCAGTTGTTCGGCGATTTCAAAGGCCATGCTCTTGGAGCCTTCGGCGTAGTAGGGGCGCATGTTGACGTTCACAAAGGCCCAGCCGAATTTGCCGGCGATTTCAGCGCAGAGCCGGTTCACTTCGTCGTAGTGGCCCTTGATGGCGATGACGTTGGCCCCGTAAACGAGCGAATTTAAGATTTTGCCCTGTTCCAAGTCCGAGGGGATGAACACATAGGATTTGAGTCCGACGCTGGCGGCGTTGGCGGCGACGGAATTGGCGAGGTTGCCGGTGGAGGCGCAGGCGACGGTGTCAAACCCCAGTTCGCGCGAGCGGCTCAGGGCGACGCTGACGACACGGTCCTTGAACGAGAGGGTGGGATAGTTGACGGCGTCGTTCTTGATCCACAACTCGCGAATGCCCAGCCGTTTGGCGAGCCGGCCGGCCTTGACGAGCGGGGTAAACCCCACCTGTGCGCCAACGGTCGGGTCGCCGGCGATGGGCAGCAGTTCGCGATAGCGCCACATGGTCTGGGGCCGCGCTTGAATGGCCCCCCGGGTGAGTGATTTTTTGATGCGTTCGTAGTCGTAGGCGACTTCGAGCGGTCCGAAGTCAAACTCGCAAACGTGGGTGGCCGTGAGCGGATATTCCCGGCCGCATTCGCGGCATTTCAACGCCTTCATGAAACCATCGTGCTTTTCCATAATCAGTTGCTCAACGCGTCTGCCGGATTGAACCGGCTGGTTTTTGCCATGGGGCCAACAAAAAAGCCCCGACTCATGATTGAGAAGGGGCCACAAAACGTGCGTGCTCTTCTCATTTTTCCCGAACGCACCCGCATTCAGGCTGGAATTGGCACCTGCATTAAAATCGAAATTTCAACCGGTTGCCGTGGCTTCAATGGGCCAGTCCCTCAGCCACTCTGCATGAGATTCGTTGCATCAACGAATGCGGATAAACTGGGGGAAACTGTTGTTCCTGTCAACTGATTATTTGGCGGCGAAGAATATTGCAGGGTCGGAGGCGGATCGGGCTTCGCAATTCTGGCCTAACATGGGGCAAGAAATGGGTGGTGTTCGTCAGGGGGTGAAGTACAGTGGACGGGATGATAATCCAACCGATAACTTCCACTGATTTGGGGGTTGCCGGGGGCCGCCCCGCAATTCACAATGTGGTGGCGGCCAACGAAGTATGCGGTGCGATTTTCCGACCATGGTTCGTATGAAATTTTTATCAGTGAGACTGCTGGTCCTGGCCCTGGCGGGGGTTGTGTGCCGGGCGGTGCCGGCGACGGCCCAACCCGTGCAGCATCTGGCGACGCTGCAGGCGGGCGGGATGCCGGGCCGGCCTGTCATGGGCGGCATCAGCAAACTGACCAACGGGGTGCAACTCAATTGGGACGGTCCTGCGGGCTATTATCAGGTCTTCCAGAAGAGCAACAGCCTGAATGCGCCCTGGATCGCGCTGGGCGGCGCGACCAATCTGGCCTGCACGGCGACCATTGCCAAGCTGTACAGCAATGCGTTTTTTCGCGTTTCCGGACCGGCCCCGAATTACGCGGGGTCAGGAGCCTGTCTCACCTGTCACTCGGCGGTCTGCCAATATGAGACGAACACGCTCCATGCCAGTGCATTTACGGACCCCGCGTTCAAGGCGCTGGGGGGGCAGACCAATGCGTCCTGCCTGCCTTGTCATACGGTCGGTTATGGTTTGCCGACGGGATTTGCGTTTACGAATGTGAACGGCGCTTTTTCCTACACCACCAATCTGGCCGGGGTGCAGTGTGAGAATTGCCACGGGCCGGCGGCCAACCACGCCGGGAGCGAGGATGACCCGTCGGTGCGGCCGCGCGTGGAACTGGCGGCCACGCTTTGCGGCGGCTGTCACAGTGCCAGTCACACCATTTACACCAACGCGCCGACGTATGAGGAATGGTCAACCAGCGGCCACGCCGCCGTGGTGCCGGAGGTGCTGTCCATCATGGCTTCCTCCACCAATGACATCCGCAGTTGCGGGGTTTGCCATTCCGGTTCCGCCCGGCTGGCCCTGCTGGGGGGGCTGGACCCGGCGGTGACCCTGACCAACGATTACAATGTGGCCGTCACCTGCGCGGTCTGCCACGATCCGCACCAGACGAATTTCACCAGCCCGTTCCAATTGCGCAACCCGCTGGCCTCGACGAACACGTTTCATCTGGCGGATGCCGATACGGCGACCCTGACGGCTTTTACCACCACATACAATGCCAGCACGAACATCAACCTGTGCGCCCAGTGTCACAATGACCGGGCGGCGGCGTACACGGACACTTCGCGCGCGCCGCACGGGTCGTTGCAGTATAATTTTCTGCTCGGGTCGGTCGGGGAATTGACCGATGGCACGGCCACGTTCAATCCGGGGACGCATGCCGGCCAGCCGGGCGACGCCTTTTATTCCGTGTCCGGCACGTTTTATTTGACCAACCAGTGTGCGTCCTGCCATATGCCGGCGGAGACCGCGCCGCCCGGCGCGCCCAGTCACACGTTCACGCCCACTTACACGGTGTGCGCGAACTGTCATGCCGTGCAGCCGGCGCAGGAGGCGCAGGCGTACCTGGCCACGCAATTATCCAACCAAGTGGCCTCGCTGATCTTTACGCTGAACCGCTGGGCCGCCGTCAAGGCTCCGGCATCGCTGCAAACCAGCGGGGTGGTCGCCTGGGAATACACGACGCCCGGCGGGCTAACCTGGCAGACCAACGCGCTGGGCTATGTCTCGGCCTGGTCGCAGACGGTGGCGCCGTCCTTTACCGGCCCGGACGCCGCCGGCCAGGCCCTGATTCCCACCAACGTGTTGAAGGCGCGGTTTGATTTATATCTCGTTTTAAACGATGGCAGCTTTGGGGTGCATAATCCTTTTTTTGCCCAGGAGCTGTTGGATGCGGCGGAATACTGGATGGAAGTGGAGCTGGACCAATAACACAACGGGTTGCGCCCGTCGCCGGATGGATGCCGGGCGCCGCCACTGACAAACCAATCTTGGCATGAGAAAATTGATCTTCATCACACCCGGGCGGCGGGGCCATCTGCTGGCGGTTGCTGGTGCGGCCGTCCTGCTGCCGCTCATGATTTCCTGCGGCACCACGCGGCACGCCGTCATTTTGCCGGAGGTGCCGGGGGCGAAATACATTGGCTCCAGCGAATGTGAACAGTGCCACGACGAAATCTGCCGCAGTTTCAAGACCGCCGACCATTCCCGATTGCTGGCCAAGGGCAAGAACGGCCGTGACTACGGTTGTGAATCCTGCCACGGTCCGTGCAGCATTCACTCGGATTCCGGTGGCGAAACGCTGCCGCCCTACACTTTCACCGCCGGCCGCCCGCAGGTCAACGGTCTGGGGGCGCGGACGCCGGTGGAATCGGCGCGGGCCATCGAGACGGTTTGTTATTCCTGCCACATGGATGTGCGCGGCATGTTCAATCTGCCCAATCATCATCCCGTGCCCGAAGGCCGGATGACCTGCATCCAATGTCATCCGCCGCACTCCGGCGTGGCATTTGCGGGCGGGGGCACGCAGTTGATGTCGCAGAATGACAATTGCCTGCAATGCCATCCCTCACAGCAGGGGCCGTTTGTGTTCGAACACGACGCCCTGCGCGAAGGCTGCACCACCTGCCATTCCCCGCACGGGAGTGTGAATGCCAAGATGCTGGTGGAACGCAACGCCAACCTCTGCCTGAAATGTCATTTTCAGCAGCCGACGCCGGGCGGCGGCGGCATCCTGATCGGCGGGGTGGACCACACCACGAAGTTAAACCAGGGCACTTGCTGGAGCGCCGGCTGTCACGAAGCCGTGCATGGTTCGCGGGTGAGTCCGACCCTCAGATTTTAACCCCTGCCACGGAAGCCGATGAAAAAAACATTCCGCAAATCCAAAAAGCTTTCCACGCTGCGCCGGCAGGCCGGCCAAGCGGTGGGGGCGTCGCTCCTGGCCGCCGGGATGCACGCCCGGGCCGCCGATGCGGTCACGCCGGAACAAATGTATGAAGGCGGCACGAACGCCTACAACAATTGGATCGAACTGGGCGCCGGGGACATGATCCACAGTGGCAACAAGGCCCAGGCGGAGCAGGGGACGGGTCTCCCGGGCGGCCCCTTTGGCGGCATCGAGGACGGGCATTACCAAACGGAAGTCGCCAAGAAAACCACGCTCGCCGTGGACGGCCAGTACCTGCCGCAGGAACATGATTACAAGCTGGGCCTGGACTTGGAAAAGGAGGATTTTGGGTTCGTGCGGTTCAGTTACGAGAATTTCCGCACCTATGATGCCGGCAATGGCGGATACTCCCCGGTGGACGGGCTGGCGTTTCCGAATTCGGGCGACGCGCTGGCGCTGGATCGCGGGAAAATTTCCTTCGAGGCGGGCTACAACAAGGAGGGCAAGCCCAAGGTCACCTTTAAATACACCCATGACACCCGGGATGGGGAGGAGGGTTCGACGATTTGGGGACTGCCGGCCACGCCGACTTCCTCGACGCTGCGACTGAATCCGAGCATTGAGGCCATTAATGACAAGTCGGATTCCTTTCAACTGGATGTGTCGGACAAGATCAAAAAGACCGAAGTTGGCCTGGGGGTTCGTTACGAACAGGGCCAGATTAATAATGCCGATCTGCTGACCTCCTTTGGAAACCAGAAGATCACCGACCAGGAGAACACCACCTATGACATGGAAAGCGTCCACGCCTCGACCGAAACCTGGCTGAAGGACAACCTGTTTCTCTCCACCGGTTTCATGTTTGACAACCTGGACGAAACCTTTTCAGGCAGCCGGATTTACGGGGACGATTTTGACGTGGTTTATTCCGCAGCGTATCCCGCCAATTATTACGGGTACTATAACCTGAACGGGAACGCGAATCAGAAGGAATATGTCCTGAACGTCAACTTGTTGTCGCTGCCGACCAAGAACAATAATTTCACCGTTTCGCCCTCGCTGCGGGTGCAAAAGGAAGACTGGGATGCCAACTCGTCGGAAACGCCCACGGCGTACCAGATTTCCGTGCCGGATTCGCTGAACAACAGCAGCGGTTATGACACCATTGACGTGTGCGAGCAACTGGCGGTGCGTTATACGGGCGTGACCAACTGGGTTTATTCGGCGACGGCCCAATGCACCGAAGGGCAGGGGAGTTTGAATGAGAACGGCGGCTTTTACAATCCGGTGGGCGGGCCGGACGGTTCGGGCTCGACGCCGCTGCAGTTCAGCACGGATGACAAGCGGTTTTTCCAGAAATACGCTTTGGGGGCCCGGTGGTATCCCACCCGGACGGTCAGCGTGGATTTCGGCGGGTATTACAAGGACAACCGGTACAACTACGACCAAACGGGGGCCTATACGAACAGTCCCGGATTGCTTTATCCGGGCTTCCTGGTCTATCAGGGATTTCAAACGTGGGACGGCAGCACGCGGCTGACCCTGCACCCGTTCAGCCAGCTCTCCCTGGTCAGTCGTTATGAATACCAGCTTTCCACCATAGAAACGACGCCGGACGGGACGTCGGGTCTGGCGGGGGAGGAATCTTCGCGGATGTTCAGCCACATTCTGGGCCAGAATGCCAATTGGACGCCGTTGAACTGGCTCTCCCTGCAGGCCGGGGCCAACTACGTCATCAGCGACACCAAGACGCCGGAGTCCGACACCACGCAGTCCCTGGTGACGCAATCCATCCTCAATTCGCAAAACAATTACTGGACGGTCAATTTCAACGCCGGTTTTGTGCTGGACGACAAGACGGACCTGAACCTGGGGTATTATTTTTACCGGGCGGCCGACGGCCAGAACACCCTCGTGAACGGCCTGCCGCTGGGGACGGACGCCCTGGAGCACAGCGTGATGGCGACGCTGACGCGGCGGATCACCAAGAACCTGCGGTGGAACCTGAAATATGGTTTCACCCACTATGATGATTTCGCCTCGGCGGGTGCGTATAATTTCAACGCCCAGGTCGTATACACCAGTCTGCAATACCGGTTTTAACCAGGCTTAGATGACCGTTCCGTGTGGAATCACGCCGTTTTTCGGAATGATGACGATGCCATCGCGAATGAAATAGAGGGCGTGGTCCACGTTGTCGGGTTTGCCGGCGGGGGAAATGATGACGTTATTGCCGATCCGGGCGTTTTTATCAATGATCGCGTTTTCAATATGGCAGTGGGTGCCGATGCCGACGCGGGGCAGTCCGTCATGCTCGTGTTTGAGAACGGATTCCGCAGACTCATAATAGTCGCCGCCCAGGACAATGACCCGGTTCAATTCCGTGCCCTCGCCGACGATGGTGCGCAGGCCGATAATGGTGTTGATGATTTTGGCGTGGTTGATGATGCAGCCGTCGGTGACGAGCGCATGGTCAATTTGTGCACCATTGATCTTCGAACCCGGCAGGAACCGGGGGCGGCTGAAGACGGGCGCCTCCATGTCGAAGAAATTAAAGCGGGGCAGTTCGGAAACGAGGTCGAGGTTGGCCTCGAAAAAGGAGCGGATGGTGCCGATGTCCTCCCAGTACCCCTGAAAAATGTAGGAGTAAACCCGGTGGGACTTGATGGCGTGGGGGATGATGTGCTTGCCAAAGTCGGAGAGCGGGTTGTCCAGCAGATCGCTGATCAACTTGCGGTTGAAAACGTAAATGCCCATGGAGGCCAGGTAAACATCCTCCTTTCCCTCGATTTCCAGCGTCTGGCGCATTTCCGCCGGGACCTTGAGGGACTCATACTGGCTGTCCTCCTTGGGTTTTTCCACGAAACGGGTGATGCGGCGGTCTTCGGCGATCTGGAGGATGCCCAGGGAACTGGCGGCCGCGCGGTTCACGGGCAGCGTGGCGATGGTGATGTCGGCCTGCGTCTCAATGTGCTGGGCGATGACCTGCCGGAAGTCCATCCGGTACAACTGATCACCGCTCAGGATGATGAGATAGTCAAAATCGTGGTTGAGGAAGTGAACGAGGTTTTTGCGGACGGCATCGGCGGTGCCCTCGTACCAGGAGGTGTTGGTGAAGGTCTGCTGGGCCGCCAGGATTTCCACGAAGCCGCTGGAGAACTGGTCGAACTTGTAGGTCCGCGAAATGTGGCCGTGGAGCGAGGTGGAATTGAACTGGGTGAGGATGTAGATGCGGCGGAAACCGGAGTTAATGCAATTGGAAATGGGAATGTCCACCAGACGGTATTTACCGGCCAGGGGCACAGCGGGCTTGGCGCGTTCCTTGGTCAGCGGGAACAGGCGCGTGCCCTGTCCGCCACCCATGATGACGCAAAGGACTCGACTGACATTCAGGGACTGGCGGCCGGTTTGTGACATAAAATTTAATGTTGAATTACGCCCCACCTTAACGCCGGAGGGCATGCAGAATCAAGCAACAGATTGGAAAAAATACGTTTATTCCACTAAAAACGGGGCGAATTCCTCCCGCAGATGCGGCGGGATGCGGACCTTGAAGCGGGCGTTCTTGCCGCCGTAACGACTGGACACCACCTGGCCCACGGCGTGGATGCGGGCGATGACGGCGGCTTGTTCCTGCGGCACGCGGAGGTCCAGCACGTCGCGGACCGGCCGGAGCTGGGTGCCGAGTTCCGCGAGCAGTTGCGGGATGCCCTCGCCGGTTTTGGCGGAGATGCCGACGGCGCGGGGAAAATGTTCGCGCAGGCCGGCCGGCACGCCCTCGGCCAGCCGGTCCATTTTATTGAAGATCATGAGGGCGGGCTTGTCCGCCGCGCCGATTTCCGCCAGGACGGTGTTCACGGCCAGAATCTGTTCCTCGGCCAGCGGGTGGCTCACATCCACGACGTGCAGCAACAGGTCGGCCTGCACGACCTCCTCCAGCGTGGCCTTGAAGGCCTCCACCAATCCGTGGGGCAGTTTTTTGATGAAGCCCACCGTGTCGGTCAGCAGCACATTCTGGTTGGTGGGCAGCCGCAGGCGCCGCGTGGTGGGGTCCAGGGTGGCGAACAATTTGTCCATGGCGAGCACGCCCGCCCCGGTGAGTTGGTTGAGCAGGGTGGATTTGCCGGCGTTGGTGTAGCCCACGATCGAGGCAATCGGCCAGTTGCTGCGCTGGCGGCCGGCCCGCTGGGTGGCGCGCTGGCGGCGCACAAAATCCAGGTCGTGTTCGAGGTTGTCAATGCGCTCGGAAACCTTCCGGCGGTCGGCTTCGAGCTGGGATTCGCCTTCGCCCCCGCGCATGCCGATGCCGCCGGACTGGCGGGAGAGATGCCCCCAAAACCGGGTCAGGCGCGGCAGCAAATGCTGGAGCTGTGCCAGTTCGATCTGGAGCTTTCCTTCGCGGGTGCGGGCGCGCTGTGCAAAAATGTCCAGGATCAGCGCGGTGCGGTCCAGGATTTTGCACTCAAAGATTTTTTCCAGGTTGCGGCTCTGCGCGGGGGAAAGTTCTTCGTCAAAAATCACGGTGTCCACGTTGTGCTGGCGGCAAAAGGCCGCAAATTCCTCCGCCTTGCCCTTGCCAATGAAGGTGGCGGGGGCGAGGGAATCCATCTTCTGGACGCCGTCCCCGATGATTTCCGCCCCGGCGGTGACGGCGAGTTCGCCCAGTTCGGCGAGTGACTCGCGGATCTCCACGGCGTTTGCGGATTGAAGTTCCACCCCGACGAGAAAGACCCGTTCGGAGCGCGTGTTTCTGGTTTCGATGAGCGCTTTCAAATGTTGCTGGGGAAAGGCTAACACAATGGGGCGGAAAAGCCAGCCTGCGTTAATTTTGGGTTTCATCGTCAGCGGAAGCCGTGATCGGGGGGATTGGGGTCATTGAGCCGGG
>CAZUBG010000171.1:0-12635 GCA_964618545.1 uncultured Bifidobacteriaceae bacterium
GAAAACTTGAAAATCCGGCTCAATCAACTTCCACGAGATCAGGAGGTCTGAGCCTCCTTGAGCTCTTCAGAAACTCCTGATGGAAGTTGTTGTCTTGCAAATACTGGCATCCCCTTGGCCGTCCTCCCGTCAACCCGGAGGGTTGCCAGACAGCCGCCGGAGGTCGGAGCCACGCGCAGACCTCCGGTCTGCGTGCCAGTCCGCGCGGCACCCCGGAGGGCGTGCCAGATCCGCCCAACCTTGCGGCAAGCGTCCGCCCAGGTTTCTTCCTCAATCAGCACCCGCACGGCGTCCACGCTTTGCGAATTGAATTTTGAATCTTTCCCGGGCGCGGTGAGTTCCATCAGGACAAACGTAAGACCCCCGTCTCAGCCCCGGCGGTAATTGGTTTTGGCGGGGCTGTAAGCCGAATTCTGTCTGCCCCGGATCACTCCGGGGGAGAGAACCATTTGTCTTAGCAGCCGATACCCGGAATCCGTGGCACTTTCGCGCAACTCGGAGCGAGCCGCTCCAGAATTCCCTATTTGGCCTTGCACCGGACGGGGTTTTCCGTGCCGCGTTGCTTGCGCTTCGCGCGGTGCGCTCTTACCGCACCTTTTCACCCTTACCCCCGGGCTTGCACCCGGCGGCGGTCTGATTTTCTGTGGCACTTTCCGTCAAAAAGCCTTCCGGCTTTCCGCCCGCGTGTATCCGGAAATCAAGTCCCCGGTTACGCGGCGTCCTGCCCTGTGGTGTTCGGACTTTCCTCCCCCGGTCAATCAAGACCGGAAGCGATCCTCCACCCCGCCAAAACCACCTGAAATGTACTCCATCCCCGCCCCCGGATCAAGCCGCGATCCCCGTCAGGTGCCAGCCGGCGGGAAAAAACCCCCTGTTTCCGCCGTCCCCCCTCCACACTCGTTACCTAGTAACGAAAAATGCTCAACATCGGCAATCCTCCTTGACACGACTTAACCGCTTCCACCCCAACACCTTGTCTGCCATGTCAACCCAAATCCGCACCCGATCCCGTTACTAGGTAACGAAAATGTCCCGAAATTATTTTTTCCTCCGCCGTATTCGGCCGCCGCCTCCAAGAGACACCGCCGGCCACCGGGAAGCGTGGGGGCTCACCCTGCCGGGGGCGTCTTCCCGGGGGCGATGTTCCTTGCCGGCGGACTGCTGCTGCTGCGACACGTTTTCGGCGTTCACTCACCGGACTAATTCGAGTTTTGACCGGCCGCGTTCTTCAGGTTTTGGAAGACGGCCAGGCGGATTTGCAGGCGCGCGGCAATCTGCCGGATCTCTTCCGCCTGCGCCACCTGCACCTGCGCCAGGTTTTTGCGGGCGGCCTCCAGCTCCGCTGCCGAACCGCCGGCTTGCGCCTGCATCACCCGCTGCTGGGCGGCGTTCATTTTGGTTTCCGTTTCAGTTCCGGCCGCCTCACATTCCCTCATGAATTCGGCGTGAAAAATCTGGTCCGCCGTCGCCACGGTCGTGGCGTTCACATCCGGAATGAGCCGGTGAATGGAAGCAATGATCTCCGGGTCGGGGCGGGCGATCTCCGGGGCGGGCTTGGGCGGGGGCGGCACGGTGGCCACGCGCACCAGGGCGCGGACCAGATCAAACTCCAGCGCCGGCTCCCATTCCGGCTGGAGCCGGGCAAAGACTTCCCGGTTCGTGCCGCTGGTCATGATTAAACCGAGGAAAGAGGCGCCCCCCTTGTTGAGATCAAACGGTTGAATCCCGTCGGTCGTGGCGGCGGCGGCGTTGGTTTCGGCGGGAACATCAAAGCCGGTCACGCGCACTTTGCCGTCACTGGCGGACTGGATGGCGTCCAGCAATTGCGCCACGCGGCCGGCGTAAGCCTGCAGGGCTTCGTCCGGGCTGCCGGGCAGCAAAGAATAATAGCGAACGGCCACCGGCGCGCCCAATTGGGCCAACTGGCTTTGGGTGATGGCGGAAAGACCGGCGGAGTTCCGGACAGAGGCGGCATGCTGGTGATGGAGCCACGCCCCCGTGAGGACAATGCCCAAAACAAAGCACAAGCCGGCCATCAGCCATGGATGGCTCCCGGGGGCCGGCGATTCGGCGGGTTGGGTCGGATCGGTCGTTTTCATGGGGTGTGATTATCTGGTGGTCGAGCTGGGATTGGGACTGTTGCCGGGCGCGGTTTCAAAATGTATAACCGTTTCATCCGGCCTGGCGTAGCCGAGTTTTTCCCGCGTCAACCGTTCCACGGTTTTGGGGTCATTGCGCAGGATCGTGATTTCGTTGGACAATTCCAGGGTGATTTTCTCCTGCGCCTTGATCTCCTCGTCCATCTTTAAAATTTCCCGGCGCATCCGCTCGTTCTCCTGGATGAGCGGACGGTAGCACATGAAAATGAGCATCAAAATGGCGATCACCACCAGTCCAACGACCAGTTTTGTCAGCTTGCTCCAGATGCCCAGATCAACGTTCACCCCAAGAGTAAATCATGCTCGCGCCAGCGGTGAAAGCGGATTCTGCGGGACAAGTGCTTTCCGCGCCGGAGACTGCCTTCCGATGTTCAACGGGGCGGCGCGGCCTTCATGCCTCTTCGACGTCCAGAACTCCGCAGGCCAGTCGAACCACCGAAGCCCATCCGCGCCCGGAAGCGGCCTCAAGGCCTCGTTCCGCGGCCGAGCGCGGAGGCAGCGCACCTTCAGACGGGGGCAAGGATTTATTTGCCGCCGCGGGATAAAAGGGTTAATGGTGTCTGGTGCTTTCATTATTGGAAAAAGACATTCTAACGACGCTGGTGGCGCTCGCTCAGGCGGCCAAATCCATGGCCCCGGCGAATCCCAAACCGGATTTGACGCCGCTGTTTTCCAAAATTGACCAGTTGGCCGCCCAACTCCCCCCCGCAACCGATCCCTTGCTGCTGCATTATCTGCACAAGAAAAGTTATGAAAAGGCCCGGTTGTTCCTCCTGGGACGCGACGCGGAAAACCAGACTGGCAACGGCCGCCATGAGTGAGCCGGCCGGCCGCTTCCATGTACGAGGACACCATTGCCGCGATTGCCACTCCGCTCGGTCAGGGGGGATTGGCCGTGGTGCGCCTGTCCGGTCCGCAGGCTCTGACCATTGCCGACCAGAGTTTTGCGCCCGCCGGAGCCAGTTCCCTGCCCCCCTCGGCCGCCCCTTCGCACACCATCCAGTACGGGCATATCGTTCGGCGGGGACAGCCGGTGGATGAAGTGCTCGTGGCCGTGCTGCGCGCTCCGCGCACGTTTACCCGCGAGGACACCGTGGAGGTTTCCTGCCATGGGGGCCTGTTGCCGGCCAAACTCGTGCTGGACACCCTGCTCGAAAACGGCGCGCGGCTCGCCGAGCCGGGCGAATTCACCCGGCGCGCCTTCCTGAACGGGCGCATTGATCTGGCCCAGGCGGAAGCGGTGGTGGATCTGATTCATTCCCGCACGGAACTCGCCCTGCTGGCCGCCAACGAGCAACTGGCCGGAAAATTGTCCCGGCGCATCAATGAATTGCGGGATGAGCTGCTGCGCACACTCGCCCATGTGGAGGCGCACATTGACTTCCCTGATGAGGATATTGCGCCGGACACCCGCCGCCAGTTGATCGCGCGGCTGGAACGCGGGGTGGCGTTCATGGATGAACTTTTGCGAACGGCCAATGAAGGCCGGATCCTCCGGCAGGGCATCCGGGGGGCGATCATCGGCCGGCCCAATGCCGGCAAATCCAGCCTGCTCAACCAGTTGCTCGGCCACGACCGGGCGATTGTCTCCCCCATTGCCGGCACCACCCGCGACACCATCGAGGAAACGGCCAACCTGCGCGGACTGCCGGTGATCTTCATTGATACCGCCGGCCTGCGTGAAGCGCGGGATGAGATCGAGGGGGAAGGCATCCGCCGGAGCCGCGAGTCACTCGCCCGGGCGGAGTTTATTCTGCACGTCCTTGATGCCAGCGAACCCCTGACCCCGGCGGATGAAACCCATTTTGCGGAGTGCGCGGATAAAAAACGGATTCTGGTCCTGAACAAAGTGGATTTGCCCCGCCGCCTGACATTTCCGACGGGGGGCCAGTCGCTGTCTCCGGTACACCCTGCCCTGGCCGGGGTGCCCATCGCGGAAGTTTGCTGCACCACCGGGCGGGGCGTTGAAGCGCTCAAAGACGCCATCCGGACGCTGGTTTGGTCCGGGGACATCAAGGCGGAAATGCTGGAAGTGATGATTAATTCCCGCCATCAGGAGGCCTTGGGCCGCGCCCGCGCCGCCACCCAGCGCACCGTGGACGTGCTGCGGGCCGACCAAACCCTGGAACTGGCCGCCGCCGAACTGCGCATTGGGGTCAACGCCATCGGGGAGATCGTGGGCAAAACCACCACCGAAGACCTGCTGGACTCCATTTTCAGCCAGTTTTGCCTGGGGAAATAATCAGGGTTCGAGGTTGGTAAAGGAGTGACGCGCCGGTTCCTCACTGAATTATCCACCGTGGTTCTGACATTGCCAAGTGGCGGCGCGCGTTTTAGGATGTCCGTCGGTTCATGGCTGATTATAAAGTCCAGTTCGAGGTCTTTGAAGGCCCGCTCGATTTGCTCCTCTATCTCATCAAAAAGGAGGAGGTGGACATTTATGCGGTCAACCTCACCAAACTCGCCACCCAATTCATCGAATATGTGGAGCTGATGCGGCAGTTCGACCTCGAAGTGGCGGGGGAATTCCTCGTCATGGCCTCCACCCTGATGTACATCAAGAGCCGCGAATTGCTGCCGGTGGACAAACAGGTGGTGGTGGAGGGCGAGGACGAGGGGGAGGATCCGCGCTGGGAATTGATCCGGCAACTCGTCGAGTACAAAAAATTCAAGGATGCCGCCACCCAATTGCAGGCCCTGGAGGTGCGGCAGGAGGACGTTTTTCCCCGGCTGCCCGGCAAGGTGGAATTGGCCGCCGAACCCCCCGCCGCCAAACCGGAGGTCTCGATTTTCGACCTGCTCAACGCCGTCAATGAAGTCCTTAAGCGCATCGCCGCCAAGGAGGCCGGCAAGCGCGAGATTTACGAGGAGAAATGGTCCGTCAGTGAAAAAATCGAACTGGTGCTCAAAGTCATCTCCGAACGCAGCCAAGTGCGTTTTTCAGAACTCTTCGAGACGGCGGCGAACCGGTGGGAGGTCATTTGCACCTTTCTGGCGCTGCTTGAGCTGATCCGCCTTAAACAACTGGCCTGTGTCCAGACGGAACCCTTCTCGGAAATTGAAATCACCCGCCGGGTCAGTGAACCCGCCGCCGCCGGACCGGCCACCGGACCGACGGTGCCGGTCGAAGCTCCGGCGCTGGCCGCACCTGCGGCTGTTTTGCCCGGCAACCCAACCGAACCGTCCCCGGCAACCACGCCCGCGTCCGAGTGAGTTTGCTTTAAAAGTATGGAACTGAAATTTATTTTGGAATCCCTTTTGTTCTCCGCTCAAAAACCCTTGAGCGTTAAGGAAATGCGCGATTTGCTGGCCAAAGCCGCCGACGCCGAGGAAGCGGATGCCTCGGCGAAAGCGTTCAAGAAAACGAAGGAGGACGACCTGATTGCGGCCTTGGAGACCCTGGCGCGCGAACACGAAACGGCCGCGCGCAGCTACCGGCTGGCCTGTGTCGCGGGGGTCTGGCAATTTGTCACCCAACCCGAATACGCCCCCTGGCTGCGGGCGCTGGTGGGGGTCAAGGCCCGTCCGTCGCGCCTGTCACCGGCGGCGCTGGAAACCCTGGCCATCATCGCCTATCGCCAGCCGGTCACCCGGGCCGAGGTGGAACAGGTGCGCGGCGTCAACGTGGATGGCACCATGCAGACCCTGCTGGAACGCGGCCTGGTGGCCCAAAGCGGTCGGGCCGAAGTGGTGGGACGTCCGGCGCTCTACAGCAGCACCCCGGCCTTTCTTGAATATTTCGGACTGCGCGATCTCGATGGCTTGCCCGCCGCCGATGAATTGCGGCGCATTGTGGTGGAAAGGCCCCCGGCACCGGTCACGGCCGACCCCGGGCTGGCCACCGTGCCCCCGGAACAGTTGACGCTGGCCACCCCGCCCGCTTCGAACGAAGCGACTCCGAGCAAGACCACCCCGACCGAGCCCCCGACCGCCGAGCCGCCCAAAGAACCCACCGGAGAACCTGCGGCGGCTCAGGCAACGGAGCCAGCCGTCGAGCCGGAAGTCAAGGCGGAGAAGCCCCCGGGGGAAAACGGGTGAATTTGGATTCAAACTTCATTGCTTTTTTCAGCCTCACCGGCAGACTGATGGTGTATGTTGAACTTTGCACAAATTCTGGTTCTGGCGCTGATTCAAGGGGCGGCCGAATTGCTGCCGGTGTCCAGTTCGGCGCATGTGATTGTGGCGGAAAAGCTCATGGGGCTGGATCCCTCCAGCCCGGAAATGGTCATGCTGCTCGTCATGCTTCATACCGGGACCATGTTCGCGGTCATCGCCTATTTTTGGAAGGATTGGCGGAGTCATTATTTTGCCGCGCCGGGCAAACTCCGCTGGTTTGCCATGCTCCTGGTCATCGCCACTTTTTGCACCGGAGTGGTCGGCTTGGGCCTGAAAGAAGTCATTGAAAAAGTGTTCCTGCGCGGGTCCGCCCACGCCGAGGTGGAGGCGCTCTTTTCAAATCTGCCACTCATCGCGGCCTCGCTGGCTTCGGTGGGGGTGCTGATCATCGTCGCCGGAATGCGGGAGGAAAAATCACCTTCCAATCAGGAAATTCAACCGGCTCACGCCTGTTGGATCGGCATCGTGCAGGGTTTGTGCCTGCCGTTCCGGGGCTTTTCCCGTTCCGGCTCAACCATCTCCACCGGCCTGCTGCTGGGGCTGCCCAAACGGGCGCTGGAGGAATTCAGTTTTGCCCTGGCCGTGGTGCTTACGCCGGCCATCATCGCCCAGGAAGCACACCGCCTGCTCAAGGAACAACTGCCCGGCAGCCACGTTTCCCTGACGCATCTGATGGCCCCCAGCCTGGTCGGCATGGTGTTCAGTTTTGTCGCCGGGTTGCTGGCGCTCAAATGGTTGTCCCGCTGGCTGGAAGGCGGCCGCTGGAAACTGTTCGGCATCTACTGTCTGGTGGCCGCGGTGATCGTGCTGACCATTCATTACAAATTGCCGCATTGACGCCCGGGCCGCAGCACCTCACCCGCGGCCAAGTCCAAATTTAAATTTGTCACCGGATTGGGAGCGTTTGGTCGGGGCCGAGGGGGGCAATCCTAAATTCAGAAATTCAACCGTGTCGGTGGGGGGGATCCCAGCGCCGTAGGCGCGACATATTTGCAGTACCGCACCACTCATAAACCAAAAGCCCCGTAGGGGCGGCATATTCAGGCCTTGATGCTTGAGGTTTGAAGTTTCCTTGGATTTTGCAACTTGGTTTTTGAATTTTCCACCGGAGCGCCACACCTGTTCAAGCTGCGTGGCAGGTACAAGCCCTGTCCGCGCACACTCCAAAGAACGCATTCCGCCCCCGGCTTACTTCGCCGCCGCGTCGGGAATGAAGATGGTTTTGCCAACGTACAAGGTGTTGGCGTTCAAACCCGGATTCGCCTTCAACACCTGGGACAGCGTCACCTTGACGCCCTTTTCATGAAAGGCCTTGATGATGGCGGACAAACTGTCGCCGGCTTGGATTTGATACTCGTGCCCCTTTTGCGGCTCGGTGGCCTCCGGGGTGGTTTCATCCGGCGTGTCTTTCGGGGCGGCGACGGGCTTGTTGTGAACATGGGTCGGGGCGGCGGCCACAATTCTGCCCAGCTCCTCGATCTTCCCCAAGATCAATTCCTTGTCGTCCTGCTGCTTCTGATCAATCTCCCGCACCTTGTCGGCGAGTTTTTTGAGATCCTCGTTGCTGGCGCTGTCATTCACCGCCGGAGTGTTCACCTTGTCCCGCAAATCGGAGATTTCGCGTTCCATGGAGTCCAGGCGTTTGCTCTGCGTGGCTTCCGCGTCAATGATGTCCTGCAATTGGCCGGAAAGCTTGTCAATTTGCTGCTGCGTGGCCGCATCCTGGGCCCGGACCGGGGCGCCCCCGGCGGCGAGGGCCAAAACCAACAACCATAGAGAAATCGTTTTCATGGGGAGAAAATACCCCCCCGGTTGCCCGCGTCAAGTCATGGTATTCCGCCGCTCCGTCACGCCAGCCGTCCGTAACGGCGGATTTCCGGCCAGATTTTCGCGACCGCCAGCACCACGATCACCGTGCCAATCCCGCCAAACACCACCGAAAAAATCGCGCCGCTGGCATTGGTGTGGCCGATGTACGCCCCGCCCAGCCAGGCGACCAGACCGGACTCGAACCCGCCCAGCTCATTCGACGTGCCGATGAACAGGCTGTTCACCGCCGAGACGCGACCGCGTTTTTCATCCGGCGTCAGGATTTGCACCAGGGTCTGGCGCACGACCACACTGACATTGTCCACGCCACCGCACAGGGCCAGCATGGCAAACGCAAACCAGAACCAAAACACCTCCGGAACGGCGGTCAGGTTCAGCCATTGACCGAGACAGGCGCGGTTGCCGATGCCAAATAAAATGGTCGCCAGCCCGAACACGGCCACCGCCCACAACATGGCCCGTCCCGCCTTTTGCATCGGCGGACGATGGGCGAGCCACAGGGCGCAAATGACCGCCCCGATGGGCATGGCCGCCCGCAGCAACCCCAGCCCGTTCGCCCCGGAATTCAAAATGTCACCGGCAAAAAACGGCAGCAGCGAAACCGCGCCGCCCAGCAGCACGGCAAACATGTCCAGGGTGATCGTCCCGAGGATGATTTTGTTTTCATACACGAATTTGAACCCGGCCACCAGGGTCCGGATCGTGACCGGCTGCCGGTCCTGCGGGGTGTGGCGGTTCGGGATGAAAAACATCAGGCCAAAGCAAATCAACGAGGCCACCACGTTCAGCAGGTAAATGACGAACGCATGCCCCGTGATGGCATACAACGCCCCGCCGATGGCCGGACCGAGCACGGACGAAAGCTGGAAGGTCCCGCTGTTAAACGTCACGCCCCGGGGAAATTGATGACGCGGCAGCAGGCTCGGCAAAAATGCCGCACTCGCCGGCCACAGGAAAGTGCGCGCCACGCCCAGCACCACCAGACAGGCGTAAATCCACGCCACCGGCCCGTTCAGCACGGAAATCAGCGCCAATCCCAGGCTGGTGACCGTCATCAGCAGCGTGGAGGCCAGAATGATCTTTTTGCGGTTGAAATTGTCCGCCACATGGCCGGCCGGCAGGGTGCAAAGAATCATCGGCACCATGAACGACAACCCGACAAACCCCAGCGCCAGCGTCGAATGGGTGCGTTGATACAGCTCCCAATCCACCGCCACGGTGAGCATCTGCGTACCCAGGCTGGCCGCCAGCCGCCCCAGCAGGTAGCGCCGGAAGTCGCGGTTCTGGAACACCGCGTACGGATGCTCGGCGGCCGGAGCCGCGTCGGATGGTTTTTCCGGTGAATTCGATGCTTGCATGTATCGTGGCCGCAGAAGATAACCGAAAACCAGCCGGGGTCGAGGTTGGAGGTGTTAACTTCTTTGCAATTGGCGATTTTGGATTATCTTCAAGGCATGGACGAACCCTCTGCCAATCCCCCCCCTCGCCGTTACCGCTGGCCGTGGATCGTGGCCGTCGCCGTGGTTCTCTGGGTGCTGTTGGCGGTGGTCTGGATGTGGGTCGCCGTCCGGCATGTGGAGGCCCAGCGCGACTTCAGCGCACCCGCCACCACCAGCCCGGCGCGTTAACGTTGCGCCGGCGCATTGGTCGAAGCCAGGCCGAACAAAGTTCCCAGAATCGGGGTGCCAACCTCATTGGTGGGGTAAGGGGCCATGCCAATCTGCGCGGCGGTCGCCAGAAAATTGGCGGGCGACCAGTGGAAGCCGCTGACGCTTCCGGCGGGAATGTGCTGCGGCCACCAGGCGATCATGGGCAGCCGCACGTCATTGGTGGAGACCACGCTCGGAAAAAAAGCCGGGTCCAGTCCGGCGGTTTTGCCCGCCAGGGTGGCGCTGGAGAAAAAGACGGCCACATTATTGGACATGCCCTGCGCCTTCAACCGGTCCAGGATCTGCCCAATGTCCCCGTCCAGACGCGCGATCATGGCGGCCTTGTTTTTTTCCGCCTGGGGCCAGGCTTCATCCGAGTACGGGGCATCGGTGGGCACTGGCAGGCCGTTGCCCGTGCGTTGGAATTCAGCCAGGTTGGGGCGCGGGGTCGTATAATTGAGCCACAGAAAATACGGCCGGTAATGGTTCGCAAAGGTGGGATGGTTGATGCGGATGAAATTCAGGGCGGCCTTGAGGTATAGGTCGGGAATGTAGGCCCCTTTTTTGCCATTGGCGTTTTGCGAAAGGGGTTCCCGGCCGATGTAGGTTTCAAATTGATGACTGTTGGTGTTCAGCAGGCTCCGGGGCGCATACCGCCACATGCCATCGGCGTAGTAATTCTCCGCCTCCGCCGGATCAAAATAACCGGCGAATTCATCAAATCCCTTGTCCCACGGGGCGCTGCCGGAACCCTTTCCGCCAAAATTCCATTCCCCAATCAAGCCGGTGTGGTAGCCGTCGGATTTTAAGAGCTGCGCCACGGAGCGGTCCTCGGGCGTGAGCTGGGTTTTGACCTGCCCGGGATCACGGCCCAGCAACAGGGCCGCGCGGGCGGCGGGGCCGTCGGCCCCGCTGGCATCGAAATTGGTGAACCGCATGCCCCCGGCGGCCAGGCGGTCCAGATTGGGCGTGGCAAACTGCTTCTGGCCGTAGCAGCTTAAATCAAGGTATCCCAGGCTGTCGCACTGAATGACGATGATGCTCGAAAGGCGGGGCCGGACCACCGGCTTGCTGGCATTGGCGTTGGTGAAAATGGACGACAGGTCGGCCTGGGCGGACAGGGCCAGCGCCACGCCCAGCAACAGCATTCCCCGACCAAAGCCGCAGCAGTGTTTGAATCTCATGTAAGCTTGGATTCTGATAAGTCCGGGGTGTTCAAAGCAAATCAAATCGAAACAGAGCACCGTCCCCCCCCAATGGTCCATTCACGGGCCATTGCCAAGGCCGCCCGACCGGCCCCTCAGGGCTGAAAGCCCGCTCGCACCGGTGAACGGGGGGGGTGGTCCCGGTCGAGCCGGCGAAACCGGCGGCGGCAAAAAAATAATTTACCGGACATTTTCGTTACCTAGTAACGCGATGGAGCGATGATTGGGCTTGACATGATTGGCAACTCATTGGGTTTGAATGAGTTAAGTTGTGTCAGGGAACATGCGAAAAAAACGGCGTTTTCCGTTACCCAGAAACGCGACCGAAAAAGTCGTGATTTTATTCAAGACAAGCAACGAAGCCAGTACAGGGACACCACGGATTTCAGGCAGGGACACGGATGACCGCCCTGCCGGTTGGGGGTTATCGTGCGGCGCTCTGCCGAGTTTTCCGCTACGACGGGAGATGGGGAAACGTCCGGTGCGCCCATGGGGCGGCAAGGCGATGCCGCTCCTACGGAGCTTGGATCGTTTTTGGGAGCCTGAGGCTACACAGATGCCAGCCCTACGGGCTTGAAGCGAATTCGCGCACCGCGTCCGCACCACCAAAGTCGGCGGCCAGCCAGAGCTCCGCCAGGACGCGACCGCGCCCGGACCGTCCGGCCCTGGCCTTGGGCCTTCGTTTAAGAGGGTCGTCCTGGAATTCATAAAACTGATGGCTCAGACCCGACAAACCGCTGTTTGCCGGGCAAAATCAACAAGGAAATGAAAATCTGCAAAGACGGGGATACTTAACCGCAAAGAACGCAAGGAACATAAAAAAATCCGGGGTGAACGGGACGCGTCCGCGCACTGCCCCGGAGCGCGGGAGGGTGGCTGGGAGGGTTGGCAGGGGATTGGACGGTGAAGCGCGGTGAACGGCGCGCTCCGGCAGGGACACGGGCGGCGTCAACTTGTCGGGGCTTGGTTCTTAATTCGATGCGCTGCGGCTCACAGACCCGCGCTCCGGCGGCACCCGCTGACTTTTCGGGGGCCGTGCGCGGAGGCCCCGGATCAACGCCGCCCCTCCCCCTCTCCAGACCCGGCCACGGATCGGTTCGTGCTTTTGTCATATTCCGTTGCTGCAAATTGGATTGCCCTCAAGCCAATTCCGAATACCCTGAATGCGTCAATTCATTTTAAGATGATTAAGCCAATTGCCAACAGCGACATTCCCGCCCTGCCCCCCGGGGTCAGGTTCACCACTTTGGAGAACGGTCTGATGATTATTGTCCGCGAGGATCACAGCGCGCCCGTGGTGTCGGCGCAGGCGTGGTGCATGGCTGGCAGCATCCACGAGGACCGCTGGCTGGGGGCGGGACTTTCGCATGTGCTGGAACACATGCTGTTCAAGGGGACCACCACGCGGCCCGGCAGCCGGATTGACCAGGAAGTGCAGGAAGCGGGCGGTTACATGAACGCCTACACGAGCTTTGACCGCACGGTTTATCACATTGACGCGCCCAACACGGGAGGCCGCATCGCCATTGACATTTTGTGCGACATCATGCAGCACGCCACGCTGCCGCCGGATGAACTGGCCAAGGAAATGGATGTCATCCGCCGCGAAATGGACATGGGCCAGGATGATCCCGGCCGCCGCGCCAGCCGCCGGCTGTTTGAAGTGGCCTACACCA
>CAZUBG010000172.1:0-12515 GCA_964618545.1 uncultured Bifidobacteriaceae bacterium
GATGGTGCGCGCTGTAGGTTTCGAACCTACGACCCCTACCGTGTGAAGGTAATGCTCTACCACTGAGCTAAGCGCGCAACCGCCAAAGCCCGGCTGTTTAACCGGGCTCGACACCAAGTAATCTCCGGGCGGTCGAAAAGATAGGGGGAATCAACGCGGGTGGCAACATTTTTTGGCAGACACATTTTTTTGGCGGACCGAATATTCTGCTTGCAAAATCATGACAAACAGGCTGCCATGATCCCGCAACACATGAAAAAACTGATTTCAATTCCACTGCTCTTGCTCGTCCAGGCGACGGCGTTTGCGGCCGACGACGGTTATTTGTTTGTGACGTTCAAGGGGGAACAAACGCCGATGACGGAGCAGATCTATTTCGCGTCCAGCAGGGATGGCCGTCAGTGGGCGGCGTTGAACGGCGGCCAGCCGGTTCTGATCAGCACGCTGGGTGAGCAGGGCGTGCGTGATCCGTATCTTCTCCGCGCGCATGACGGGGGCAAATTTTACATTCTGGCGACCGATCTTTCGATTCATTTGAACCCTGATTGGGGGCGGTCCCAAACGGCGGGCAGCCAATCCCTGGTCATTTGGGAATCAGCCGATCTGGCACACTGGCTGCCCCCGCGGTTGGTGCGCGTGGCGGCCCCGGACGCGGGCTGCGCTTGGGCGCCCGAGGCGGTTTATGACGAGGACACCGGAGATTATCTGGCGTTCTGGGCCTCGAAAAACCGAAGCGATCAGTTTGCCAAGCAGCGGATCTGGGCGGCCCGGACCAAGGATTTTCAGGTGTTTACAAAACCCTTCATCTACATTGACAAGCCGGGGGATGTCATTGACACGGACATCGTTCGCGAGGGGGACAAATACTACCGCTTCTCAAAGGACGAGCAATACAAGGCAATCACGATGGAAGTCAGTGAGAAACTAATGGGGCCATGGCGGGAGGTGCCGGAGTTTTCACTCGCGAAGTTGCGGGGCTACGAGGGCCCGGAATGTTACCCGCTCAAGCCCGCCGCCGATGGCAAACCCGCGATTTGGGGGCTCGTGCTCGACCACTACCGCAATGGCACTGGGTACCAGCCGTTCGTGACTGACAATCTGTCCGGCGGGCAATTCACCGCCGCTCCGGACTTTGTTTTTCCGTTTCGCTTCCGCCACGGCTCGGTTTTGCCGCTCAAGGCAGGGGAATATGACCGGCTCCAAACCGCCTTCGAAACGCCTGGACCGGCGGGCTTGACCGAGCCCGCTGCGGCCAAGTGATCCGCTGATGCCGACGGGAAGTTGTTTCTAAAACAAACAAGCCGGGGCGGTTTTAAATGGGTGGCGGCACCGGTTGTCATCCCTTCAGGTTGGGAGGGTTTCGTGGCTGGGATCCCCCCGTCCGTTGCCGGCAAAAATCCTTTTCTTCAAACGCGGGAGTTTTAAACTGCGCCTCATGACTGGCACCCCACGATCCCGCCCGGTTCCGCCCGGTCTGCGGCTGTTTCCGGGTTTGTTTATCGTAATCGGTCTGATTGTCCTAGGGGTTGGCGTTGTGAATTTGGAGCGCAGTTTCCGGTGCGGGTCATGGCCGACGGTGGAGGGGGTGATTGAGTTGGCCGACATGCAAAGTCAAACAGGCGGTGAAAACGGAACCACCTACTCGGCCGATATTTCTTACGGTTACCAGGTGGCGGGTAAACACTACACTGGCCAGCGGGTGGCTTTTGGGTCCATGCCGGCTTCCGCCTCCTACGCCCAGCGGATTTTGGATCGTTTTCCGGTCGGTAAGAAAGTGCGGGTTTATTATTCACCCGGCGATCCGTCACTGGCGGTGTTGGAACCGGGGATTCATGGCGGGACCGGGGTCTGGTTCGGGGTGGGTATGGTCTTTATCCTGTTCGGAGTGGTGTTTCTGCAATTGTTCCCGGCTGCGGCTCACCCCGGCCCACATCTTTCCATGCCCACCGGGATTCGCCGGTTGCCTCGGCAGCAGCCTCCGGTGTTGATGGGCGTCGTTTTTATCCTGATGGGATTGATGGTTTGCCTTGGGGAACCGGCGGAGGGTGTGGCGCGTTGGGTGGGTTGTGCGGGGGGCGGGATGTTCGTTTCTCTGGGCCTGTTTTTGTTGGTGAAACGCGGGTCCAATCCGCTCTATTCAAACCTCGTCCTGGGGGCCGCCGGCCTGTTTTTCCTGGCGGTCTTGAATATCGTGGCTTTTGGCCCGGGCGAGCGTTTAGGAACCTCCGCAACCCCGTTTTCCCAACACGCCGGGGCTGGTGTGAAAGCCTGGTTTGCCGTGTTCACCATTTTGCTGGATCTGCTGCTGCTGACCGCCCTGGGAAAGTGGCTGTGGAGGCGGCGGAAGAATTAAGCGCGTCCGTTACTGGTTGTCCGACGCCAGCGGGATAAACTCCACCCGGATCTCCTTCCCTTCGCAATGCAACAGGGCCACGCTGCGTTCCGTGCCGAATTTGGGCTGGCCGGCGTAGCCGGGATTGAGGAAGAGCACTCCGTCAATCACCTCGTTGAACGCCTTGTGGGTGTGGCCAAAGACCACCACATCCGGACGATTCCGGCCCAGCCGGGCTTTTAACCGGTCGTTTGGTTCCCGGGGGTTGACGATGTGATGCACCAGAAACTTAAGGTCTCCGAGTGTGACGATTTCCGTCACTTTAAGGGGATTGCCGAGGTCGGTGTTGCCGAGCACGGCGGTGGTCGGGGCAATTTGAGCCAGTTCGAACACAATGATCTGCATCCCCACATCCCCGGCGTGCAGGATGTGGTCCACGCCCTTGAACAGTTCCAGAATCCGGGGATCCAGGAAATCGTGTGTGTCAGAAAGAACCCCGATTTTCACGCGCCGGCCTCCTCGGTTTCGGGGTCGGTTTCGGGATCGTTGGCGCGGACGCCGGCCTGCTTGTCAGCGGGGGATTCCGCCGGGCTGAGTTTCATGGCCGCGACGAACAGGCCGGTGAACAATCCGCCGCTCAGGAGTGTGTTGCGGAAGAATTCCCAGGTTTGCGGCCAGCCATTGGTGCCTTTGATGAGGGCCACCAGCCAGCCGGACAGGGATTTCGTGTATTCCGGATTGTGGAATGGATTGAGCAGCCAGGACGCGGTGTTGGTGACCAGGTAAAAAATCAGGGCGCCCAACACACCGCCGCCGAGCAGGGCAAGAAATTGCGACTGCGGTTTATAGCGCCGCCCCAGCCCGATGATCCCAACGTAGCCGAGGTAATTCACAAGTTGATATTTGATGACCGACCAGGTCCAGACCTCATAACCCTTGGATTGATAGTAAAAATTGAGGGCGGCATCGGTGATCATCAGGATGCCCAACGGAAGCCACCAGGCCATGGCTGGGGAAAAATACACGCCGCCGCAAAACGCCAGGGCATACACGACGCTGAAACTGGGCGGGAACAAACCCGGCCAGCGGCTCAGGATCACGAGCGCCAGAAACACCACCAGCAGCCAACGATTCAACTTTGTTTTCAATTCACCCACAGGATAATTCAGGCGGCTGCGGGAACAAGCTTTTCAGCGGGTTTGTGATCAGGCACCCTGGGCGGACCAAATGAACCCCTTGTTTGCGATCATTTATGAAGACGACGATCTGTTGGTCATCAACAAACCGGCCGGGCTGGTTTGTCATCCGACCAAGGGCGATGAATATTCCAGCCTGATCAGCCGCGTGCGCCTCCATCTGGGGGGGCGGTCAACCTCGCATTTGATCAACCGCCTCGACCGCGAAACCAGCGGGGTGGTGCTCGTCGCCAAGAATTCCATAGTGGCCGGCGAATTGGGGAAGATTTTGGAATCCCGCGTGGTGGAAAAGGAATATCTGGCCATGGTTCACGGCCATCCGGTGGCGGAGCAGGGGGTCATTGACGGCCCGTTGGGCAAGGACCTTCACAGCCGGGTGGTCGTGAAGGATTGCGTCCGGCCCGACGGCGCGCGGTCGCAGACGGATTATTGGGTGGAGCGCCGGTTTTTCCGCCGGCCTTCGGCCACGAGTCCCGGGACGGCGGCATTTTCCCTGCTCCGCGTCGTGCCGCGCACGGGGCGGAAGCATCAGATCCGCATTCATCTGGCGCAGCTCGGTCACCCCCTGGTGGGGGACAAACTGTACGGCGGTGACGAGGATCTGTATCTGGCGTTGGTGGAGAACCGCCTGACCCCAGATCAGCGCGCGCGCCTGATTTTTGAGCATCACGCCCTGCATGCCCGGGCGCTGCGATTTGACTGGCGCGGACAGTGCCGGGAATTTTGCTGTCCCCCGGAACCCTGGTTCGCGGCCTTTGCCGGCTTGGAAGCCGGTTAGACGGCCCGGCGGAAAAAACTGGAGCGGTCGTCGGCTTCGAGCCAGTCGAAGGTGGAGTTCATTTCCGGGTTCAGGCCGATCTTGTGGCAGCTCTCAATGAAGGCGCCGCGCTTTTCCGGAACCTTCATCAGGCTGCTGGCTTCCGTCGCATCCGACCAGGCCTTGATTTCCGCCGGTGTTTTGCTGAGCCCGTTGAGCGTCAGCCAGGCGCCCACGTCCTCGTAATTCTTCGCCGCCTGCACGGCGATTTTAAATTGCTCGCCCGTGATGCCTTTGAAGTTGAACAGCATTTTGTCCAGCGGGCAGTCAAAATGATATTCCCCGGCGGTTCCGGCCAGACTGGCGAGGCATTTGTCCGTCGCCCGGCCGGCGATCACGAACCCGGCGAAGCGGATGCGCGGGCTTTGCGGCGCTTGTTTGGTCAGGTCTTTGGCGATGATGGGGGTCGGCATAAATTAATGGTTATCTTTTATATTACAAAAGCAGCATATCCCGAACGGGGCTGCCTGACCATGTTTGTTTTACTGATTTCGACAGGCCTTTAAAAGCGGGGCGTCATCTTGTCGTAAATCTGCTGTGCTTCCGTCCGGTTTTCCGCGCTGTCGAACGTGCCCACGGTGATCTCAATGACCGTGACGGTGTCCGTCTGCCGCGTCAGTTCGAGGGTCACCGGTTGATTCCGCGCGTTGCGGGCCTCCAGTTTGCCGGAAGCCGCGTCCTTGGCGGAACGGGCCACCGGGATGTTCATGTCCCTCAAGGCCGCCTTGGCGGCGGTCCACGCCTTGTCCAAACCCACCTCTTGCGTCACTTTCAGCGTGTTATCCACATACTCGACCGTGCCGTAAGCCGTTCCGGCCGCCACGCCGCCCAGCAGCAGCACAGCGCATCCCTGCACCAGCGTCAGCGCTGCGAACAGGGCCGCCGTAAAGAGGGTGAATTTGAGTTTTGTCAGGATCGTCGCCGTCGGTTTATAATTTGTCACCGGAACCAGGGTACAACCGAAATCGGATTTTGGCCATGAGGCATTCACCGGTTAAGCCACGCCGCCAAAACAACCGGCCCCGACCCGCCGCCGGACTTTGAACTTTCACCCCGCCTGATTTTTCCGTATCGTCCGTCCAATGGGATTGGCCATTGCCACAATTTTGTTTTTTACCGGCGCAAGTTTCTTTTTTGCGCTGGCCGAAACCGCGCTCTTTTCGCTCGGCAAATGGCAGGCCCGGCAACTCGCCGAGGGCGGCGCCCCCGCCGGCCGCCTCATCGGGCAGCTCCTCGAGCGTCCCCAGGATTTGCTGGCCACCCTGGCCCTCGGCAACACCTTTGCCAATGCCGCCATGCTCGCCGTCGCCCTGCGCATGGTCTTTGACGCCCACTGGATGCTCGCCTGGACCATGCTCGCCCTGCTCGCCCTCACCCTCATCGGCGGCGAGGTCTTCCCCAAAACCCTCGCCGTGCGCGAGCCCGAACTCTGGGCCCTGCGCGTGGCCTGGCCCCTGGCGTTCTTCCAAAAAATCACCAGGCCCCTCTTTCGCGCCGCCCAATGGCTCACCGCCGCCATCCTCAAAAAAACCGCCTCCCAGACCGGCGCCCCCCGCAGCGGCGCCCTCACCGATGCCGAATACCAGGAACTCCTGGAAATGGCCTTTCGCCAGGGCACCCTCGCTGAATCCGAAAAGGAAATCATCCTCCAAATCATCAGCTTGGATCAGCGACTGGCCCGTGACGTCATCCGCCCCCGCTCCGGCATGGCCTGCATCGCCGACGATGCCAGCGTCCCGGAAATGATCGCCGCCGCCAAAAAGTTCCGCTACCGGCGGCTGCCCATGTATGACGAAACGCCCGACACCATCGTGGGCATTCTCAACACCCGCGCCCTGCTGCTGGACCCCGGCATTGATCTGTCCGAAGTTGTTGAATTCCCCTCCTTCGTTCCGGAAACCATGAATCTGCTGCACCTCTTTCAGAGCCTGCAAAAGCAGCGGCGCGGCCTGGCCATTGTCCTGGACGAATTTGGCGGCGTCGCCGGCCTCGTCACCATGGAGGACATCCTGGGCTTGCTCGTCGGCAAAATCCGCGTCGAAACCCCGCCCGGCGGCTTCGTCATGGAAAAACTCGGCCCCGGCCGCTGGCGCGTCAATGGCACCGTCCGCCTCGGCGATTTCCGCCGGGAATACCCCGCTCTCGCCCGCGTGGATGAGGTCGAGACCCTCGGCGGGCTGCTCACCCATTTGCTCGGCGTCGTCCCTGCGGCGGGCGAATCCGCCGAATACTCCGGCTTGAAACTCACCGCCTGGGTGGCGGATGAACGCTGCGTGCGCGAATTGATGGTCCAGCGAATCAAATGAAATACCTGCCCATCTTCAACTGCGCGCTCTTGCTGCTCTGTCTGGCCCTGTCCTTTTTGCTGTCCGGCATGGAGGCCGGCGTGTTCGCCCTCAACCGGCTGCGCATCCGGCGGCTGGCTCGCAGCGGCAATCCCTCCGCCCGCGTGCTTCACGACCTGCTGGAAAAACCCGAGCGTTTCCTCTGGACCATCCTTGTCGGCAACACCCTGGTGAATTTCCTCATCCTCGGTTGGGCCCTCTACCGGCTGCATGACTGGTTCGCCGGCCAGCGCGGCCTCATCGTCGCCCTTTTTGGCGTCATCGTCTTTTTCTTTTACACCTTTTTTGATCTCCTGCCCAAGATGCTTTTTCGCGCCCATCCCAATTCCATGTGCCTCTCCGTGGCCCGCGGCTTCCGGCTCATCCACCTCGCCCTGCGCCCCTTTGTCTCCCTCGTTGAGGAGGGCTCCCGCCTGATGCTCCATCTCACCAAGGGCCGCGCCCTCACCGTCCGTCTGTTCGGCAACCGCGAGGAAATGCGCGCCGTCATGCAGGAAGCCGCCCAAACCTTCACCCGCGACGAACACGCCATGATCAACCGCGTGCTCGACCTGCAAAACCTCACCGTCTCCCAAATCGCCATCCCCCTCGCCAAAGTCACCGGCATTGAGGACCGCCTTCCCGTGTCCAGCGTCCTGACCCTGGCCCGCGATAAAAACCTGTCCCGCTTCCCCGTCTGGGAAACCCTGCCCGACCGCCGCCGCCGCATCGCCGGTCTCCTCTCCGTCGGCCCCCTGATTTACCGCGCTGACCTCGATCCCGGTCGCCCCGCTTCCGCCTACATGGAACCCGCCCTGTTCCTGGACGAAAACCTCCGCCTCGAACACGCCCTGCGCCGGCTCCAGCGCGGCGGCCAGCGCCTCGCCATTATCCTGGCCCGCGACGGCCGCGAAATGGGCATTGTCACCCTCGAGGACATCTTGAAAGTCATGTTCGGGGAGATAAAACTCTGACATGAACTGGGACGCCCTCATCCTGACCGCCCTGAAGATCCTGGCCGTGCTCGTCCTCGTCCTCTTCAACGGCTTTTTTGTCGCCGCCGAATTCGCCCTCGTCCGCATCCGCGAAACCCAGTTGGACGAACTCGTCGCCCAAAACCGGTCCGGCGCCCGCATGGCGCGGCACATTGTGCGCCACCTCAACACCTATCTCAGCGCCACCCAGCTCGGCATCACCATGGCCAGCCTCGGCCTGGGCTGGATTGGCGAGCCCGTTTTTGCCTCCCTGCTCAGCCCGCTGCTCCAGGCCGTCGGCCTCACCGCCCCCGTCTGGCAGCATTCCGTTTCCTTTGCCTTCGGCTTTTTTGTCCTCACCTTTTTGCACATCACCGCCGGCGAACTCGCCCCCAAATGGATGACCATCCAGAAACCCCTTTCCGTCGCCCTCCTCGCCGCCCGCCCCTTAAACTGGTTTTACCTCGCCTTCTACCCCTTCAACCGCCTGCTCAACTTCGCCGCCCGCTGCCTGCTCGAAAAACTCGGCATCCAGCCCGACGGCCAGTCCGAAGACCTCCATTCCGAGGAGGAACTGCGCCTCGTCATTGCCTCTCCCCAGACCGCCGGCGGCAGCCACAATCTCGTCCTCAATGCCCTCGACTTGCGCCGCCGCATCGTCCGCGAAGTCATGCGTCCCCGCCACGAAATCTCCGTCTTCGACACCGACGCCACCATCGCCGAATGCCTCCTCCAGGCCGAACGCACCCGCTACTCCCGCTTCCCCATCTGTGCCGGCGGCAACCTCGATAAAACCCTCGCCGTCATCCACATCAAAGACCTTTTCGCTTGGCGCGACAAAGCCCGCACCGCCCGGGATTTGCTCCCCGTCGCCCGCAAAATAATCTACGTCCCGGAAACCGCCCGCCTCGAACCCCTGCTCAAGCGCTTCCTCGACCGCAAACTCCACCTCGCCATTGTCGTGGACGAATACGGCGGCACCCTCGGCATCGTCACCCTCGAAAATGTTCTGGAGGAACTCGTCGGCCAGATTCAGGATGAATTCGACCAGGAGACCCCCGAGCTCACCACCCTCAACGAAACCGCTTGGGAAGCCTCCGGCACTCTCCCCCTGCACGAACTCGAAAAAATCACCGGCACCGTGGCCCACTCCGAAGCCGTGGCCACCGTCAGCGGCTGGCTCACCCAAAAACTCGGCGGCTTCCCCAAACAGGGCGACACCCTTATCGTCGGCGCCTGCGAATTACTGGTGCTGGAGATAGACGGACCCCGCGTCGCCCGCCTGAAAATCACCCGCCGCGATCCCCTGGCAGCGCCTTGACCGCCCCGCCCGGTGCCTTCCAACGGGGTCGGCGGTATTCAGGCCGAAGGCCATTTGGGAGTGCGGCGACCCGTCCTGCACCTGATCGGCATTTCATGGTTTTCAAATCCGACGGCGGGGACGAGGCGGTTTCTTCGTACCGCGGACTTCCAAGTCTGCTGTATCGCGGGTTTCCCAACCCGCAGACCGTTCGCCCACCTGGCGCGCCCGACCCACGGACAAACCCGCCGATTGGGAAATCGGTGATTCAGCCGGTTGGGAAACTTGCGGTACGCCCGCATAAGATGCCTGTAAGGTGCAGGACAGGTCGCCGCTTTTGGACGAGACGACACGTCGTCGAGTTCAAAAAGACGTGCCGGTCCGGCCCGACCACCAACTTCGGAAGGCGCCGTGCCCCGCCTTCCCCGCGTTTTCCCCCTTTCCCGTCTTTCGCCCTTCCATTAGACTTCACCCATGGAATACGAAGCGGTCATCGGTCTGGAAACCCACGTCCAGCTCAACACCAAGTCCAAAATGTGGTGCGGCTGCGCCAACGCCTTTGGCGCCGAGCCCAACACCCGCGTCTGCCCCGTCTGCCTGGGACTCCCCGGCGTCCTGCCCGTCCCCAATGAAGAGGCCCTCCGCAAAACCATCCTCACCGGCTGCCTGCTGAACTGCGAAATCCCCCGCTACGCCAAATTTGACCGCAAAAATTATTTCTATCCCGACGCCCCCAAGAATTACCAGCTCACCCAGTACGACAAACCCTCCACCGCCCACGGCTGGGTGGAATTCGAATTTCAGGGCGGCCTCGCCCGCGTCCGCATCACCCGCGCCCACCTCGAGGAGGATGTCGGCAAAAGCTTCCATTTCGACCGCCACAGCGGCGTGGATTTCAACCGCGCCGGCGTCCCGCTCATGGAAATCGTCTCCGAGCCCGACCTCACCAGCGCCGACATGGCCTATGAATACCTCAACGCCCTCAAGGATATTTTGATCTACGGCGGCGTGAGTGACTGCGACATGGAAAAAGGCATGGTCCGCTGCGATGTCAACGTCTCCGTGCGGCCCGTGGGCAGCCAGAAACTCGGAGCCAAGATCGAGATCAAAAACATGAACAGCTTTTCCGGCGTGCGCCGCGCGCTGGAATATGAAATCCCCCGCCAGATTGACGTTGTCAGCCAAGGCGGCAAACTCATCCAATCCACCCGCCGCTGGGACGATGCCACCGGCGTCACCGAGGAAATGCGCACCAAGGAACACGCCCACGATTACCGCTATTTTCCCGAGCCGGACATGATGCCCCTCGCCCCCACCGACGCCTGGCTCGCCGAAGTCCGCAAACAGATCGTGGAACTGCCGCTCGCCCGCAAACAGCGCTTCATGCGCGATTACACCCTCCCTGCCGCCGATGCCGAAGCTTTCAAGAACGACGTCGCCCTCGGCGACTATTTTGAGCCGCTGGCCAAAAAATCCGGCCACCCCAAAGCCGTCGCCAACTGGGTCATCAACAATCTCCGGGCCAAACTCACCGAGACGAACGAACGCGAAAAAGCCGGACAATCCGCCCTCGGCCTTGAACCGGCCGGCCTGCAACTGACCACGCTTCAGGATCTAAAATTCCCGCCCGCCGCCCTGCTCGAACTCGTCGCCCTCGTCGAAGCCAAAACCATCAGCAGCGCCGCCGCCCAGCAGGTGTTCGCCGAAATGTTTGACACCGGCCAGGACCCCGCCGCCATCGTGCGGGAAAAGGGCCTCGCCCAGGTCAGCGACACCGGGGCCATCGAGAAGCTCTGCGACGACTCCATCGCCGCCAACCCCAACCCCGTGGCCGATTACAAAGCCGGCAAGCAGGCCGCCCTCAACGCCCTCAAGGGTTATGTCATGAAACTCTCCAAAGGCAAGGCCAACCCCGCCCTCGTCGGCGAAATTCTCGAGCGGAAATTGAAAGGGTGATTGAAACCTTTGGGGTTGCTTATTCATCCAGCCTTTGTATAAAGCCATTTGTCCACCATCATTAATTACGATGAATAAGCCTTCTTCCGCCCGGCTCAGTCGCCGGAATTTTATTGTCCGCACCAGTGCCGCACTGGTGTTGCCCCTCCTCGTGCCCGGTTGCGTGGTGGGACGGGGACAACGCGCCCGCCCCTCCAACCGGATCAACCTCGGGGTGATCGGCTGGGGCATGCAGGGACCGGGCAATACCAGAAACTTCCTCGCCCAGGACGACTGCCGGGTGGTCGCCGCCTGCGACCTGGACCAACACCATTTGCAGGACGCCGCCGACACCATCAACGGTCATTATAACAACCAGGACTGCAAAACTTACACCGATTACCGCGAATTGCTCGCCCGGCCCGACATTGACGCCGTGATGATCGCCGTGCCCGATCACTGGCATGAACTCGTCGCCACCGAAGCCGCCCGTCGCGGCAAGGATATTTACGGCGAAAAACCACTCGCCAAGACCATTGCCGAACAACAGTCCATCGTCCGCGCCGTGCAACGGCACGGTTGCATCTGGCAGACCGGTTCCTGGCAGCGTTCCGGCGCCACCTTCCGCAAGGCCGCGGAAATCGTGCGCAACGGCCTCATCGGTCAGGTGACCCATGTGGAAGTCGGCCTGCCCGCCGGCCACCACGACTTCGCCGGCACCGCCCCCGAGCTGCTGGCCAAATTGGGGCAACCCAGGGAAAACGCCGAATATCTGGCCACCATCGTGCCCGGAACCGATGCCTGGGCCGCCGCCGTCTCCGACCCGCCCGAAGAACTCGATTATGAAACCTGGATCGGCCCCTCCAAAAGGGAGGTCTACATTAAAACCCGGGTGCACAAGGACTGGCGCTGGAACTACAACACCGGCGGCGGCCAGTTGCTCGATTGGATCGGCCATCATTGCGACATCGCCCATTGGGGGCTCAATTTCGACCGCTCCGGCCCCTCCGAAATTGAAGGGCGCGGCGACTTCCCCCCGGCCAATGCCCTGTGGAACACCTGCGGCAAATACCGCATCGAATTAAAATACCCCGGCGACATCACCATGACCATTGCCGGCGGCTATCCCGACATCCAGGAAGGCACCAAATGGATTGGCACCGACGGCTGGGTGTGGGTCAATCGCGAAGGCTTTGCCGCGTCCAATCCCGAGTGGAAAAAGTACAAAAACCTGCCCGACAACCTCGCCAGGGTAAAACTCTACGTCTCCAGCAACCACCAGCGGAACTTTCTGGATTGCGTCAAATCCCGCCAGCCCACCATCACCCCGGTTGAAACCGGCCATCACTCCGCCATCCCCGGTCATTTGGGACTCATCTCCATGCTGACCGGACGAAAAATCCGCTGGAGCGTCCGGCACGAGAAAATTCTGGACGATCCCGAAGCCAGCCAACTCCTCACCCGCCCCTACCGCGCCCCCTACCAGATGAGCTGATCCCGTTTTTTTCTTAAGAAACTGGCTGCCCAACCCGTTGTGGCAACCGCACTTGTGTTTTCGCGGAGTGCGTCGCGGAGCGTCCTGTAGATGGCATGATTTGTTGGCAGGTGAGCACCGAAGTGCTACCCCCACCAACGAT
>CAZUBG010000173.1:0-12310 GCA_964618545.1 uncultured Bifidobacteriaceae bacterium
GACTGATCCTGAAAGGCCACGGTGCGGTGGTAGCTCAAGCCGGCATCGTCCACCGGCGTGCTGGCGGGCATGGACACCGCTCCGGTAAAATCATCCGCGAGCTTGATGGAAATCTGCTCGTCCAGGCCGCAGGCAACGGCGGTGTCCAGCGGGTATTTCCGTTTTTCCAAGCCGGTTCCCTCGAGGATGAAGTTCACAATGCCGAAGCTTTTGCCCACCCAAGGCAGGCTCACGACCGCCTCGCCGTTGCCGGTGGCCGTCATGCCGTCCACGGAAAACACCAGTTCGGCCCGGACGGGCGAGGAGATGTCGAGCATATCCTCGGGCAGGAGCAGGAGTGATTTGAGGCGGGCACCGGGCATGACGCGCTTGAGGTTCCGCTCGAAAAAGCGGCGGCGGTCGTCCGGTTTCATGTGGGCAAAGGCATCGCGGTATTCGTTGTCATTGACGCCATCGAACAGCAATTCGGTTTTCGCCACCAGAGTGCCGGCATTGTCGAGGGTGCCGGTGGTTTTCACCTGCATCATGTTTTGGGCCGCCGGGATGATGGGGCTGGTTTGCAGCCGCTCGCCCTCGGGCCGGCAGACCAGATAACTTTGGTTGCAATCCTGGGCCGGGAGCAATTGGCGGGTGTTTTCATCCGTGGGGTCCATGAGGGTGTAGGCGCCGTTGGTGAGTTCCACGCTGACAATGGCGTGGTTGAAAAACGGGTCCGGCACGACGGCATCGCGCTTGGTGCCCACGTTGATCAGCACCGGATACGCGTGCAGCCCGGCCATGCGCAGCAGCGACACCAGCAGCGCGGCCTTGTCGCGGCAGACGCCGTACTTTTTATCAAACGTCAGGCAGACGTCGTGCGGTTCAAACCCGGGGCGGTCCTTCTCCGGGGTCAGGCCCATGTAGCGGATTTTCTTTGAGACATAAAAAAACAGGTCCTGGACCTTGTTGAAATCGTTGGTGGCCCCGGCGGTGAGCCGGGTCACCATTTGTGTCATTTCAGGAGTGGTGGCGTCCAAATGCGGCCGGCTCAAATCCCAGTACCACTTGGAAATGAACGGCCAGTCCGGGGAGGTGCTGACCATCACGCGCTGCAGGATCATGTCGTGCGAGGGCATGTCGGGTTCGTCGAACATGCGGGGGACGTTGTTGACCTCCCAGTGATAAACGATGGAGTGATCGGCGTTGGTCCGGACGGTCTCGGTGACCGTGCCGGGGACCGGATCGCGGAGGGCAATGCGGATGAGGGGGCGATCCGCCGGGGCCAGGACTTCATAGGAGGTGTGCCGGATGTAGGATTCGCTTTCAAAGACGCTGTCCTCCGCGTACTGGCCGGGAATGATGGAACGTTCGGTGGTCTGGCGCGTGACGGAATGGACGACGTCGCCAATCTCGAGCTGGGGGATGTTGACCTGGAGGATTTTGCTGTTGGGATCGTAGATATTCTCAGCCATCTGGCTTTCGTCAATGGTCTCCTTGGAATTGGCGGCGACATCCACGGGGATCACGGTGCCATCCGGCTTGATGACCTCCAGTTGGGGGACGCTGACGGTGGTGTAGGGGAGTTGGAAGCTCAAGGACAAGGTGCGGTTGTTGCGCCTGCCTTTTTCCGTGAGCACTTTCACAAAGGATTCATCCTGCGCCTCGCCGGTGCCATCCGACCGGTAAACCCGTTCGGAGCGGCAATCCACCGTGGCGTCATCGCAATCCGGATAATTCGCGATGGTGATGCCGGCGGCGGCGGCCATGACGGTCTTGGTGTCCAGCAAAGCCCAATTGGCGCCGCGATAACGATCCGCCTCATCCGCCCGGGCGGGGCAAAGGAAAGCGGCCATCACCAGGGTGAAGATGCAGCGCCAGAGCCGGACAGACAAATCATTCATGGATGGACAGTATAGTTTCTTCCGCGGGCGCGGTCAAAAAAATCATTTGTGTGAAGCCAAGGCGGGGCGCGGGTTTCCCAACCGGCTGGACCGCCGATTCCCCAACCGGCGGGACTGTCCGCGGGTCGGACGCGCCAGGTTGGCGAACGGTCCGCGGGTTGGGAAACCCGCGATACGGCAGACTTGGAAGTCTGCGGTGCGAAAAAACCGCCTTGTCGCCGCCGACGGATTGGCACAGCGTGAAATGCCTATGAAGATTGGAACGCGGACGAACCGGTGGCGGGGGCGGGTTACACCCCATGGGCAGGCATTCAGGGGACGGCTAGAGTAGCCGCATGAAACGCTTTTTTTTATCCCTGCTGACCGTCCCTGAAACAAGACTGCTGACGGGGTTGGTTTTGGCGGCGGCCATCCTGGTGCCGCACCGGTTGCGGGCGGCGGGACCGGCGGCCGTTGATTTGGGGTCAGCCGCTCATTTCACGATTCTGGCCACCTCGACGACCACGACCACCGGCGGGGGCATCATTAATGGGGATGTCGGGTTGTCGCCGGTGGGTTCGCAGGGAATCCCGGCGGGACAGATCAACGGGATCATCTATAACGGCGGCCCGGTTGCCGCCCAGGCGCAGCTCGACTTGAACGCCGCCGTGATTGCCGCCAGTCCGGCGCAACTTCCGGGCGGGATCAATGCCGGCGCCGAACTCGGCGGCCAGACCCTGGTGGCGGGTGTCTATGCCTCCCCGTCAGGCGCGTATGGCATCACTTCGGTGGATCTGACGCTGCATGGCGGGCGGAATGATGTCTGGGTTTTTCAGATGGCGAGCACGCTGACGGTGGGCGTGGGGCGCAGCGTGATTTTGACGGGCGGCGCGCAGGCCCGAAATGTTTTTTGGCAGGTGGGCAGTTCCGCGACGCTGAACACCTCGTCGGTCTTCGTGGGCACGATCATGGCCTATGCCTCGATCACGATGGAGGCCAGTGCGACGCTGAACGGCCGGGCGCTGGCCCAAGTGGGAGCGGTCACGTTCAACGGTGCGAACGGCAGCCTGCCCCAGCCGGCGGGCCCGGTCTTTACCAACATTTCCCGGATGTCCGCCGACTCGGTGACCATCGCCGTGAGCACCCCGCCGTATTTCCTCCTGACGCTGGAGAGCAGCCCGGACCTGGCCCATTGGACCCCGATCGCCACGAACACCCCGGCCACGAGCCCCTGGCTGTACACCAACAATGCCACGAGCACGGTGAAACAGCTTTATTACCGTGCGTTCCTCACGGCTTATCCTTGATCAAGCACAGGTCGTTCGCGGTGCCAGGGGGTGCTTTGTTCGTAGGCGTGGGCCAGTTTCAACAAAGTGGCTTCGCCAAAGGGCTGGCCCAGCAGTTGCAACCCGATGGGGAGTTTGGGCGCGGCGGTGAAGCCGCAGGGGATGCTGATGCCGCTGATGCCCGCCAAATTGCAGGAGATCGTGAAGATGTCGGACAAATACATTTGCAGCGGGTCGCCGGATTTTTCACCGATTTTGAAGGCGGCGGTGGGCGCAGTGGGGGTGACGATGGCGTCCACTTTTTCAAAGGCCTTGAGAAAGTCGTTGCGGATGAGGGTGCGGACTTTTTGGGCGCGCAGATAATAGGCGTCGTAATAGCCGCTGCTCAAAACATAGGTGCCGAGGATAATGCGGCGTTTGACTTCGGCCCCGAAACCGGCGCCGCGGGTTTTGGCATACATTTGCACCGTATCGGCGCCGTCCACGCGCAGTCCGTAGCGCACGCCGTCGAAGCGGGCCAGGTTGGCGGAGGCTTCCGCCGTGGCGATGATGTAATAGGTGGCCACGGCGTAATCCGTGTGCGGCAGGGAAATCTCCACGACTTCCGCGCCGAGGGCGGTGAATTGTTTGACGGCGGCATCCACGGCGGCCTTCACTTCGGGATCGAGTCCGCCAATCAGGTATTCACGCGGCAACCCCAGCTTGAGGCCCTTGATGTTGCCATCGAGGGCGGCGGTGTAATCGGGCACGGGCTGCGGGACGCTGGTGGAGTCCAGGGCATCTTGACCGCTGATGACGCCGAGGAGCAGCGCGGCGTCGTATACATCCTTGGTGAAGGGGCCGATTTGATCCAGCGAGGAGGCGAAGGCGACCAGGCCGTACCGCGAGACGCGGCCGTAGGTGGGTTTGAGGCCGACACAACCGCAGAGGGCGGCGGGCTGGCGAATGGAACCGCCGGTGTCCGAGCCGAGGGTGGCGATGGCTTCATCGGCGGCCACGGCGGCGGCGGAACCGCCGGAGGAACCGCCGGGAATGCGGGTGTTGTCCCAGGGGTTCCGGGTGAGGCCAAAGGCGGAGGTTTCGGTGGAACTGCCCATGGCAAACTCATCCATGTTCAACCGTCCAAAGACCACAGCCCCGGCGGCTTTTAGTTTTTGAATGACGGTGGCGTCGTAGGGGGAGCGGAAATGGCCGAGGATTTTTGACCCGCAATTGAGCGGCTGGCCCTTGACGGCCAGGACATCCTTGACGCCAATGGGAATGCCGAGCAGGGGTTTTTGCGCGGGGGTGACGCCGGCGGCGATGTCGCGGTCGGCAGCGTCGGCCTGGGCGAGGGCGTCGGCGGCATCATAACTGATGAAGGCGTGCAGGGTGCCATCCACGCGGGCGATCCGGTCGAGACAGTCGCGGATGATGTCGCGGGCGGAGATTTCACGGCGGGCGAGGCGGGCGGTGAGGCCGGCAATGGTGGATTGATTGAGCATGGCGTTTTACTCGACGATTTTGGGGACAAGGAAGAGTCCGTTGGCCTGGGCGGGGGCGTTGGCCAGGGCGGCTTCGTGGGGCAGCGAGGGCCGGACGACGTCGGGGCGGGTGACGTTGACCATGGGGACGGCGTGGGCGGTGGGTTCAACGTTGGTCACGTCGAGTTCCTTCAATTTTTCGATATAGCCCAGGATGCCGCCCAGATGGGCGGACAGGGTCTGTTCTTCGTCGGGGGTCAGCCCGAGGCGCGCGAGGTGCGCGACATATTTGACGTCAATTTCGTTGGCAGCCATGAGGGGGAGATTAAGGATTGAAGCGCTGAAGGCAAAGCGAAAAGCGGGCCGACCCCGGCCGGGCCAGGGCGGGAGCGCAAACGGGCCGGGGACACGGACCGCAGGGGGCGGATAAAAGCGGATATGATTCGACCACAAAGCGATGGTCACGCGGGGGTCATGGACAGAACTTTGGGGCGCGCACGATGGAATAGTTTGTGAATCTCCGGGCAGGCAGGGCAAGATGCCGGTCAAGCGTCCTCAAAATCCGAAGCGGGTTGCTCATTTGGCGGGGGTGCGCCGTTGCAGCCATTGAATATCCGGGCCGCCGGTGAACGAGGTGACGCCGGTTTGACTGACAAAGCGGGACCAGTGGGGAAGCGCATCCGGCGGACAAGCCAGCCGCTGCGGCAGGTGACGGAGCAGATAGTGCCAGGGTTCTGTTTCCGGCGCAAAGCGCGCCGCCTGAGTGGCAATATGGAGCAGTACCGGATCAACCCGCTCCATCATCGCGAGCATGGCCAGACCGGGCGCATTTGTGAGCGGCGAACTCAGAAGTTGCGCCGCTGCGCGGATGAACGTTGAATTATAGGGGTGCTGACCAAGACACAAAGCCACGGCGAGCTCCTCGTCGCCCAGGCTGGGCTGATCGGGCGGAAGGTCACCTGGGAAATCACGTTCATAGTGGGCGGCCCCCCGGCCAACGGCGCATTTGAGCAGTCATTCACCAACACGCCCTTCCCGGCAACCACTTATCCGGCAAATCCTGCGCAGCAGGGGAGACACATGAACGATGTCACCGAGCCTGCGGGCCAGTGGCGGGCGGTTAGAGTGTGTCATCGTTTCCACGTCAAAATAATAACATGCCCCGGTGGAAACTGGCGAATTCCTTTTATAACGAATCGGGGCGCGGCGGCTGGTCCTGCGGACACCCCGGATCCTCCGACCGTTACGGCAAGCGTCCGGCGAATGGGGTCACAGACCGGCCTCCGGCAGAAAACGGCGGACGGCGGCCAGGGTTTTTTCCGGGGTTTCGTGCAGGATGGCGCGCCAGCCGCGTTGGGCGCCGGCGGCAATGTTCTCCGGGCGGTCGTCAATATACAAAAGGTCGGACCCCCGGCGGCCGCACATGGCCTCCATGGCCTCGTAGATGGGCGGGTGCGGTTTCATGGCCCGGACTTCGTAGGACAGCAGGTAGCCGTCAAAATTTTGATAGAAGGGGAAGTCCCGGCGGACGTGTTCGATGGCCAGGTCGTTGGTGTTCGAGAAAATATAAGTGAAAAACCCCTGGCGGCGCAACCGGGCCTGCAATTCGATCATGGGGGTGATCGGCGAAAAGATTTTGGCAAAGTATTCGCCAAACTCCTCCTGCGGTCCCAGGAAGCCGATGACGGACTGGACGGCTTCAAAAAACGCCCGGCGGGTGAGGAGGCCGGTTTCGTATTCGACGAGCAGGGCGGAAAGGTTGTGAAACAGATCCTGTTTCGGCGGCGGATGGAGGCTGCGTGCGCTGATTTTTTGGGTGGCGATGGAGTAGTCGAAATCCACCAGGACCTTGCCCAAATCAAAGATGATGACAGGTTTCGTCACATTTCCCGGCGGCCTTCCAGCGCGCGATTAAGAGTGAGTTCGTCCGCAAATTCCAGTCCGCTGCCGGCGGGCAGACCGTAGGCGATGCGGGAGATTTTCAGGTTGGGGCGCTGGAGGCGTTTGGCCAGGTAAAAGCTGGTGGCGTCGCCCTCGACGTCGGTGCCGAGCGCAACGATGATTTCGGTGACCGGTTCGCGCGTCAGGCGCTCCTCCAATTCGCGGATGCGCAGGTCTTCGGGACCGACGCCGTCCAAAGGCGAGATTTTTCCGCCGAGCACATGGAATTTGCCGCGAAAGCCGCCGGATTTTTCGACGCTTAAAATATCCACGGCCCGCTCGACGATGCAAATCAACGAGGGATCGCGGCGGGTGTCGTCGCAGATGGGGCAGGGGGATTTTTCGGTCAACGCCCCGCAGACGGTGCAAAAATGGATTTTTTCCCGCGCGCGCACGATGGCTTCGGCCAGGTGCCGGACGACGGCGACATCGGTTTGCACGAGGTGCAGGGCGATGCGTTCAGCCGACCGGGGGCCGACGCCGGGAAGCTTGCTCAAGGCGCCTGTCAATTCCGTAATGGATTCCGGCAGCATGGGCGTTGGTCAAAAACCCGGCAGGTTGAGGCCGGAGGTGACCTTGCCCATTTCGGCGTTGGCGATTTCCCGGGCCTGAGTCAGGGCCTGGTTGGCGGCGGTGAGAATCATGTCTTCGAGCAACTGCGCATCGGCGGGATTGAGGGCCTGGGGGTCAATCTTGATGGCGGAGAGGGTGCCGTCGCACCGGGCGGTGATTTTGACGGCGCCGCCGCTGGTGGCTTCCACGGTTCGCTGGGCGAGCTGGCCCTGGACCTGTTCCATCTGCTGCTGCATCCGGGCGGCCTGTTTCATTAATTTTCCGAGGTTTGGCATGGGGTGTGGGGGGCGTTAAGAATGGTTGATTCAGGTGTGAAAACTCAGGCGCGCACTTCGATGATCTGGCCCTTGAAGATTTCGAGGGCTTTTTTGATCAAGGGGTCGTCTTTGAAATCATTTTTGTTAAAGGCAACCGGGGCGGACTTTTCCGCCGGCTGGGTGGCGGCGGAGGCACCGGGTTTGGGGGACGCCACGGTGGCTGCGGCGGGGGCGGGGGCAGCCGGGGCGGCGGGTTGCGGGGGCTTGGCCCGGACAACGCCGCTTGCCTGCTTGATGAATTTGACTTGGGAATCGGGGTGGCCGAGCTCGGCGAGTTTGGTTTGCAGCAGCGCGTGATTGCGCTGGTTGTCCACCAAGCCAAGGTAATCCTCAAATTCCGTATCAAAGCCGATGACCAGCAATCCATGTTCGAAGGACACGGGATGGGCTTCCACCAGATAGCTGCGTGTGAAAGGACTGGACCGGCCCACGGATTCAATCAGCGCTTTCCAGAGGTCAGCCAGGGAGGCGGGGGCCGGGGGCTGGGGGCCTGGGGCAGGGGTTTCGGGGGCGGTCGGGGGAATCTCGGACGCCACAGGGGCCGGGTGGACGGCGGGATTGGCGGGAGCGACCGAAACGGAGGCGGTCGGTTCTTCCACCGGTTTGGACTGGAGTTTCGGTTGTTCTGGCAAAGCGGGGGCAGGGCGCGCTGTCACTGGAGCCGGGGCCGGGGCGGAGGCGCCGGATTCGCCGCGCAGTTGGACCAACTGTTTCAAGACCGCATCCAGACTGCTCGCGTTGCGGGCTTCAATGATTTTGAGCATCGTCACTTCGAGCAGGATTTTCTTGGAGGTGGCGTCGCGCAGGCGAATTTCCGAGTCGGTGAGCACCTCGAGGACGCGGGAGAGCGATTCGGTGTTGGCGAGCGCGGACTGCTGTTTGAGCGCGGCGGCGGCGGTCTCGGAAACCTCGATCATGTTCAGGTCGCCGCGCGACACCTGGAAAATCAGCAGGTTGCGGAAATGATTCAACAAATCGCCCAGCAGGCGCCCGAGGTCCTTGCCGCCCTGCGCGAATTCATTGAGCTGTTCGAGAGCGTTCTGGACCTGGCCCTCCAGCAGGGCCTGGCTCAGCTTGAGGATTTGGTTTTCCGCCGCGAGACCGAACATGGACAGCACATCGGGCTCCTCGATTTTATCGCCGCAAAAGCTGATCAACTGGTCGAGGGTGGATTCGGCGTCGCGCATCCCGCCATCGGCGCCGCGGGCGATGGCGAACAAGGCGGCGTCATCAATGCGGACTTTTTCCAAGGCGGCAATGTGGCTCAGGTGCTTGACGATCAAGGGGGAGGAGATGCGGCGCAAATCAAACCGCTGGCAGCGGGAGAGGATGGTGGCCAGGACCTTTTCCGGATCGGTGGTGGCGAACAGGAATTTCACATGGGCCGGCGGCTCCTCGAGCGTTTTGAGCAGGGCGTTAAAGGCGGCCGTGGAGAGCATGTGGACTTCGTCAATGATGTAGATTTTGTACGGGGCGGAGGCGGGGGCGTATTTGCAGGTCTCGCGCAGTTCGCGGACCTGTTCGACGCCGTTGTTGCTGGCCCCATCAATTTCAATGACATCGAGCGCCCGGCCCTCGGTGATTTCGATGCAGCGGGGGTCGTCGTCGGAGAAATCCACCTTGGGGCCGCCACTGCAATTAAGGCATTTGGCGAAAATGCGGGCAATGGTGGTTTTGCCAGTGCCGCGGGGGCCGCAGAACAGATAGGCGTGGGCAATGCGCTTTTGTGCGATGGCGTTGGCGAGGGTCTGGGTGACATGCTCCTGTCCAACAACATCAGCAAAACGCTGGGGCCGGTATTTGCGCGCAATGACTTGGTAACTCATGAAAATCAAATGTCAGGGTGACCACGGCAGACATGGAGCAAACTACCGTTGCTGCCTTCCGGCCCTGGCGGGGTTCGTAAGTCCACGTTCCATGGGCCCTGACGAGATTAATTTGGGGGATGATTCGGCGTTTGTCGAGACAAAGCGCGGGGCCGGGTGGCGGTGATTTTGGAAACGCCGGTTCCTTGCGCCGGGCAAAACGTTTTCGCCGCACAATGGCGAGGCAAATAGTTGGATTGAGTCGGATTCGTTGGGGGGCAGGAAAGCCCCTGCGCCCTGAACTGGGTCTGGAATTGGCGCTTGGCGTACAGGGGGATTGTCCTTATGCTGAACTCATGCGACCTATCCGGGCACTGGTGATTTATCTGGTCGCCGTTTTTATTGGTGGGTCGTTGCTGGCACCCTGGCTGTGGTGCCTGGCCCAATCGGTGGCTTCCCCCGCCATCGCCCAGGCACCGTTTCATCGGTTTGTGGACCGTTCCTTCCTGGTGATTGCCCTGGCCGGATTATGGCCGTTATTGCGGGCGTTGGGGGCGACTTCGTGGCGGGAACTCGGGTTTGTCTCCCCGTTTGGTCAGTTCAAAAGGCTGGGGGGCGGGCTGTTGCTTGGTTTTGGTTCGCTGGCTTTGCTGGCTTTTTTCGTACTGGCCAGCCATCAGCGCGGGTGGATGCATCCCCTGTCCGCCGGCAAAATCGCGGGCACCCTGCTGGGGGCGATGGGCACGGCGGTGTTGGTGGCCACGCTGGAGGAGATTCTCTTTCGGGGCGGGGTGTTTGGGGGATTGCGGCGCATTCTGCACTGGACCATCGCGCTGGGCCTGAGCAGTGCCAGCTATGCGCTGGTGCATTTTCTTCAGCGGGCGGAACTGACAGGGCCGGTGCATTGGAATTCCGGGCTGGTCCTGCTGCCGCAGATGCTGGCGGGGTTCCTGGACCTGCACCGCCTGGCGCCGGGATTTTTTAATCTGACGCTGGCGGGCGTTTTGCTGGGGCTGGGCTATCAACGCACCGGAAACCTTTATTTTTCCATCGGCCTCCATGCCGGCTGGATTTTTTGGCTGAAAATCTACGAGACCTTCACGGTGGCCGCAGCCCCCGGCCCGAGTTGGTTCTGGGGGACGGGTAAGATGATTGACGGCTGGCTGGCGTTTTTTGTGCTGCTCGCGACATTGGTTGTATCTAAACATTGGCCGGGGCAGTCCCGGTCCCAGCCACAGAAATCCCCATGATGAGCGACTGGGTCAGACCGGTTCGGAACTGGTTGAACACCGGGCTGGGTTTTTTGTACCCGGAACTCTGCCAGCTTTGCGGGAAGTCACGCGCCACGGTGGCGGCGGGTTTTGTCTGCGAAGCCTGCCGTGGGCGGGTGAAACCAATTCGGGAACCCTTTTGCCATCGTTGCGGGCTGCCTTTTGACGGGGCTTTGACCACGGATTTTGAATGCAGCAACTGTCGGGGCTTGGAATTATACTACAGCTCGGCGCGGGCGGCGGTCACTTTTCAAGGTCTGGCGAAGGAGGTGATCCATCGCTATAAATACCAACGGGCGCTGTGGTTCGAGCCGTTTCTGGCCGGTTTGCTGCTGGACGCCGCCGGGCCGGTGTTGCGGGCGAATCCGCCTTCATTGATTGTGCCGGTGCCGCTTCATCCGGTCAGGGAGCGGGAACGGGAGTTCAATCAGGCCGCGCGCCTGGCCGCGCGCCTGGCGGGAGTCCTGAAGGTTCCTTTGAACACCAGACTGCTCCGGCGTGTCTCATTTACCATGACCCAGACACGACTTGCGCGGCAGCAGCGTGCAGAGAATATGCGCGGTGTTTTTGCCCTCGCATCCGGAGCCCGATTGAACGGAGAGACGGTTGTGTTGGTGGACGACGTGTTGACCACCGGCGCCACCACCAATGCCTGTGCCAAGGTCTTGCGTGCCGGCGGAGCCGCCGAAGTTTGCGTCTGGACAGTCGCCCGGGGAATTTAGTAATTTTATGCCGATATTAATGGATACAACTTCGTTCACTAAAAAAACGCTGGGTTTGGAATCCGTCGAGCCGGCGTTGACGCCCCCATTGTCGCTGATTTCACCGCTGCCCCAAAAGCCCAAATTGGGGATGGGCAAAACCAAAAACCGGAAGCGCGACATCCCCGAGGGCTTGTGGACCAAGTGTCCGAAGTGCGCCACGATGGTTTTTGACAAGGAATTGGACGTCAACCTCAAGGTCTGCCCCAAGTGCGGCCATCATTTCCCCATCGGCTCGCGCGAGCGAATTCATTCCCTCGTTGAAACCTGCACCTTCGAGGAAATGGACGCGCAAATGGCCAGCGTGGATGTGCTGGGTTTCAAGGGCGTGGCCACCTATGCCTCCAAACTGGAGGCTTACAAGAAAAACACCGCTCTGAAGGATGCGGTGGTCACCGGGCTTTGCCAGATTGGCCGCCACCGGGCGGCCTTGGGAGTCATGGATTTTGGCTTTCTCGGCGGCTCCATGGGCTCGGTGGTGGGGGAAAAACTGACCCGGCTGATCGAGCGGGCCACGGAAAAAGAACTGCCGGTGATCATCATTTCCACCAGCGGCGGGGCGCGCATGTACGAAGGCATGTTCAGCCTCATGCAGATGGCCAAAACCTGCGGGGCGCTGGCCTATCATGCCAGCCGAAACCTGCCCTATATCAGTGTGCTCACCCACCCCACCACCGCCGGGGTGATGGCCAGTTATGCCAGCGTCGGGGATCTCATCCTGGCCGAACCGGAGGCGATGATCGGCTTTGCCGGTCCGCGGGTCATCAAGGACACCACCCAGGCGGAATTGCCGCCGGGCTTTCAAACGGCAGAGTTTTTGCTCGACCACGGCTTGATTGACGCCATTGTTTCCCGTCGGGAGATGAAGCAGCAATTGATCTCGTACCTTGATTTTCTGACCAGTGAAAAACACCAGGCCACCCGCCAAACGGGTTCTTAAGGCCTGGTCGCCGCAAGGTTGCGGGCGAAACCGGCCGGAAAAAAATAATCCGAGGGTCATTTTCGTTACCTAGTAACGCGATCAGGCGCAAATT
>CAZUBG010000174.1:0-4657 GCA_964618545.1 uncultured Bifidobacteriaceae bacterium
TCAGGGCGTTGAAGAGGGTGCTTTTGCCGCTGTTCGGATTGCCGGCCACCACGACCGTCCGCACCGCAGTGGCGGGGACGACGGGAGCGATGGGAGGGCTCAGTGGCATGACACTTGCACGCCCGCCGCTTCCGCGAGGCGCAAGGAAAGGGAATAACCGCGCACCTTCAGTTCGATTGGATCGCCCATCGGGGCGTAACGCACCACCGTACACGAGGTTCCCTTGGTCAAACCCATTTCCAACAGGCGTTGATAAATGTCCGGCGGGAGGGTGAAGCCGACGATTTTCAGCTTCCGGCCCACGGGCTGGCCGGCGAGTTGCTCAATGGCCGGCTTTTGGGATACCACCGGAGGCCGATGCTTCGCCGGCACGACGGGCTGGGGACGGGACGAAGCCGTCTGGCGCGGACGTGTGTCCACGCCCAGCAAATTGACCACCATGCTCCACCACTTCAGAGAACCGGTATATCCGTTCATGCGGAACAAGGTAAGGCAACGGGCCGGGGGCTGCTTCCGGTAAATTGCTATAAGTTGTCGCTATTTTGCGGCGGGGAAATGGGTGCAAACACTGCAAAATTGGGCAAAATCCAGCAAGCAGGCAAAAACTGCCCGGAACGGTTTGCCCTGACGGCGGTCGCCGCCTTGATCACCTCGAACGATTGAAGGGTCGGATTAGGTCGGATTAGGTCGGATTAGGGGCGACGTTCGACGCCGGGTCAGGGGACCCGGCCTACAGTCCACGGGGTTTTGCGATACTGGCCTGGCGACTGGCCGAACACGCCTCCATGCCCGGTTGAAGGGTCGGATTGGGTCGGATTGGGTCGGATTGGGCTTAATTTGGCCGGACATAACACGACATAGTTGGATATACTTGGACTGGGTTTGACCGGGTTTGTGTGGCTGTATAAAAAGAGACAGCCGGGGTTTTGGGCTGGGACTTTTTTTTAACCGTGTTTCATCGTATTTATCGGGTTCTTTCTGTTTTGGGCCTCTGTTTTAAAACTCATTATGTCAAAGAGCTGCGGATGGCATTGAGCCGTCCGCCTCCGCCGTTGCGGCTATGGAGGACAGGGCCGACGGGGGATTGGGTGGTGCCGGGGTATGAACATCCTCTGGCAACCGTCAGTTACCCTCCTCAAACCGCAGTTGGTGAGACCCGGCCAACATAAACCGGGACCGACACCAACGCCGGGTCAGCGGACCCGACCTGCAGTTGGCCGGGCCCGGAAAAATGAACCGGCACCGTCCAACACTGATACCATTCCACAAGATCTAATTCTGTCAACTTACTTTTTGTTAGAATCTAATTCAGCGAGGCATCGTGGAGGAGTACCGCAGATCTCCAATCTTGCGGGATCGCCGATTTCCCAATGGGCGGGCCTGTGCGTGAGTCGGGCGCGCCAGATTGACGAACGGTCTGCGGGTTGGGAAACCCGCGATACGGCAGACTTGGAAGTCTGCGGTACGAAAACAACGCTTCGGCCCCGCCGTCGGATTCGAAAACCATGGATGCCCATCAGGTGCAGGACCGGTCGCCGCACTCCAAATGCCTTCGGCGGGAAGGCCGGCAACAACACGGGGAGGCATGGCTCATTCAGGGCCGGGCCGGGTGTTTCAGCATTTTTCGCCGCCACCAGGACCAAAGCAAAATCTGCAAAACCATGGGCGTGAAGCAAAGCGTCCAAAACAGGCTGCGGGAGGAGGCATGGCAGATGTCAAGCCAGCGGTGGCGCGAAAAGAAGTCCCGCGCGACGGGGTCGTTGGCATGTTTGGCCAGCGCCGCGCCGCCGAGAGCCAGTTGGTGGGCGGCGGCCACGCCGCCCAGCGCGGCGTGCCACGCGAGGGCAAGGCCGCCGGAGGCAATCACGCCGATGGCCGCGCCGCCCATGGCCACGCCGCCAAACGCCACGCCGCCAAAGGTGAGCAGGCCGAAACCAAATCCGCCGAAGGAGAAAATCCCCACGGCCACCCCCCCGAGGCTGACCGCGCCGACGGCAACCGCACCGTTGGCAAACAGAATTCCATACGCCAGTTCGCCCAAGGCAATCCAGCCGATGGCCGGTTGCAGCTTTTGTCCCGGCAGTTTGCCACTGCGCCAATGAACCAGGGGCAGGCCAAACAACGTGGCACGGCTGCGGTAGTCCCAGACCAGGGGCAAAGGCTCGGGATGAAACAGTTCGGGATGAAGCTTTCGTTCCTCTTCGCGCATCCGGGGAAACGCGCGGCTAAATCGCCAGGCACTGACGGTAATGAACCCTCCGTAGGCCAGCGTGATGGCAAATCCCAGTGCCAGGACAAGGGCCGGATGTGGTTTCCAAAGGCGTCCGGCCGGAAAGATGAACAGCAGGAGCGAGGCGGTAAAAATCACCACCGCCGCCACGATGATTTTGGCGTATCGGATGGTGAAAGCGCGTTCGCGTGGCGTGCAGATGTTCTTGAGGCTGGCTCGAAAGCCGAAGTAACCACAGACGACGCCGATGGCCGGTCCAATCAACACGCCGAGCACGGAGGCAAAGGTCGCGCCGGCGGCCAGGGCACCGCCTTTGGCGGCAACCGTGGCAAGCGAGGCGGCCTTGGCCGACGTGGCGAGGGTGAGGGGGAGCGCGGCGAGCACGGCGAGGGTAAAGGCCTGGCCGGGATTGGTCCGGGACAAGGCGCCTTCGATCATCGCAAGCACCTCTTCCTGCAACATTTTTCGCCCGCGCGAGAGTCGCTGTTTCACGGCGTCCGGGGTTAAATCCAAATGGACGGCAACGGTCTCGATGGATTGGTGTTCGCGGTAGAACAGGACGAGGGGCTCGCGATAGAGGTCGGGGATGCGTTCGAGCGAGCGCCAAAGGATGGCGGTTTCCTCGTTGGTGATGGCCTGCGCGGAGGGGGGCGCTTCCGGCGACACGGAGGCAGCCATTGCTTCCATCGGCTCGGCCAGGTGAACCGGCTCCCGGTCCTGTTGCCGGAACTGGCTGCTGATCCGAAACCGGACGATGGAGCACAGCCAGCTCCGCAACTTCGCCGGCTCGCGCAATTGGGCCAGTTCCTTCCAGGCGGCGACGAAGGTTTCCTGGGCCAGATCCTCGCTTTTGTTCACACTGCCGGTGGCACAGTAGGCCAGCGAGCAGATGAGGGTTTGATACCGTTCGACAATCTGCCGAAAAGCGTCGTGGTTGCCCGCGAGGCTGGAGGCGACCAATTCGGTGTCGCTTGGTTTTACCCCGTTCATGGTTTCGGTGTTGATCATAGTCACCTGTAAGCAGCGGGAAAAGAAAAGAGGTGACAGGAAATCGGGACCGGCCCGTTGCAGGCAGCTTGGGCAGGGGCAGTGGGCGGGCGGAAAAGTCAAACTCCAAGACCCAAAAACCGAGGGGCCGAGACTTGGCACCATGGGGCAGAGGGCTGCCGCACGGAGGGACGGGCACGGGCGAAAAATACAAGGAAGCCTCAAACTCCAAACTGCAGGCCTCGAGGCCTGGATGGCCGGAGTGGTCGGGTGGTTGACCGCAAAAGCGCCAGGGGGCTGGCGCACTACAAGACGCTTTGCGCGGACGGGTGCCTGCCAGCAAACGAAGGTTGGTGCATGTTCGGAGCCCCGGCCGATTGCCAATCGGCGACACAGCGGACTGCCAGTCCGCGCCACGTTGCCTTGCGCGGGTCAAGGTTCCCAAACGGCAGATGAAAGGAGCGCAGGGATGGGTTGGGGGGAAAGACAAATCATGGGCGGCGCGGCAGCGCCGGCCCTACCGGGGGCATACTCACTCTCATCCCGACCGTCTCCCCCGGGGAGGGAGAATCTTTGGCAGACTCCAGACCTTTTGATGATTCCGGTCACCGGACACCAGGAGGTCAAAAACAAGTGCGGCAAACGCCAGTTGGCCGCTACGCCGGCAGACGGACGAACGGTTGCCCGCAAGAGCGGCGGAGGACTGGCGCAGTGCGGGACGCACAGGACGGCAGGCACGGGTGTTGTCGGCGGCTTTTCAAAGCAACCGCCGAAATTCATCGGGCGTCAGTCCGGCGCTTTTGGCAATGGAACCCATGGTGATGGCATTGATGGGATTGTGGCGGGGAATGGTCAACCTCTGTTTGCCGTTGGTCATCACAATGTGCCCGCCTTGGCGGGCGATGCGGTAGCCCAGCTTTTCAAAAATACGGACAGCGTCGCGCTGGCTGATGCCCGGAATTTTCGGCACAACTCAAATGGTGACCAGTTCGCGGGTGAAACGCGCGCCCTCGGCTTCCGCCTCGCGCCGGACATCCTCCTCGGCGACTTCCAGCCAGAGTTGAATGGCATCGCGGATGCCGGCCAGCGCCTCCTCGCGGGTCGCCCCCTGGCTGTGACAACCCGGCAGGGCGGGACAGGAAACGGCAAAACCTTCCACGGATTCCACCAGGACGACATGATACTGCATGACGGGAAAGTACCCCCGTGGAGGCAATAAATCAAGTTTGCCCGGCAAACCCAACCGTTCTGTTGCCTGGAAATCCATTCGTATAAGCAGGGGCGGACCGGTCGGCCCGAACATTCCTTCAAATGACGCACCGAAAGCCAGAAACCGACACGCCGGGGGAGGGCAAAAGCTGGTTCCGGGATTTTTTCCGGACTCCACGCGCTGCGGCTCACAGAGCCGCGCTCTCCGGGGACGGGGGCGGCGGGACGCCG
>CAZUBG010000174.1:4757-12232 GCA_964618545.1 uncultured Bifidobacteriaceae bacterium
AACCGTCCGGGCCTGGTTCTGGATTTGACGCGCTGCGGCTCACAGAGCCGCGCTCTCCGGGGACGGGGGCGGCGGGACGCCGCGGCCACTTTGGGGAAACCGGAGGCGACAACCGTCCGGGCCTGGTTCTGGATTTGACGCGCTGCGGCTCACAGAGCCGCGCTCCGGGGCCGGGCGCGGCAGCGCCGGCCCTACCGGGGAGGGGAAGGGGCCGGCCGACGATTAGGGCAACTGCAACAGGCGGTAGAATTTCATGCCGTTCAGGCTGTTGGTGTCCACGTAATAGTAGTTTGTGTAGACGGAGCTCAGATAGGGGGGGTTGGCGGGCACATAGGTCCAGGGCAGGAGGAGGTTGGTCGTCCAGCCGACTTGGAACTCGTTGCTGGCCGCCGCCAGCCATTGCAGGGTCACGCCCGCCTCGCCGATTTGCACGCTGGTGAAGACGGGGATGGGATTGACGAGGACGGTGAATGAATTGGTGGAGCTCAGTGGGATCTGGCCGTTGTCGGTGACGATGGTGGTGATGAGATTGGTCAGCCCGGCCTGGGCCAGGGTGGGCGTCCAGGTGATGATTCCGGTGTTGGTGCCGATCACCGGTGGATTGGTTTCGACCAGCGAGCCGGTCACGGTGTACGTGAGGATGGCGTAGGGGTTGGCGTCCGTGGCGGTGTTGGTGACGACGAGGGTGACGAGCGGGTTGACGGCATAGACGCTGCCGCTGGCCGGCAGGACGGGCGGCACGCTGTTGGCGGGCGGAAGCTGGGTGAGGCGGTAGAACCGGGCGGGGCCAAACGCGCCGCCCTGGGCGCCATTGTCAAAGAAGGTGAACAGGCCCACGGCGGGATTGGTGAGGGTGGTGACCCCGCTGGTCCAGGTGATCAGATTGGTGAAGGTGTACCAATTGGTGACCGTCAGGCTGGCGATCCATTGCAGCTTGAACTGAGCGTTGGTGGACGCCAGCCAACTGAGCAGGTAACCGTTGTTGGTGGCGAGGATGCTGGTGAAGGAAACCGGCGGGGCCGGAACGAAAAAGGTCATGTCCCCGCCAAGGTTGGTGCCCGCGCTGTTGTAGGCGACGGCCTGGTAATGATAGGTCACGCCGGCCAGCAGGCCGGTCACCCAGTTGGTCACGAATTGGGGGGTGATCAGGTTGCTGCTCAGCGGCGTGGTGGCGGTCAGATCGTCGTAGTTGGTGGTGGTGCCCCATTCAAAGTACACCGTGGCGGCGGCACCATTGGGCGTGACCTGGGCGGACAGCGTGGCGTTGGTGACGGACACATTGGCGGCCGCCAGGGTGGTCACGGAGGGAATGGCCGGCAGCGTGGTGAAATTCGTTTCCAAACCGCTGGCAGCCCCGGCACTGTTCGTGCCGATGGCTTGGAAGTAATAGGTCACCCCCGGCAACAGATTACTGATGGTCACGGCTGCGAATTGGGAGGTGGTCAGATTGTTGTTCAACTGAACCAGGCCGCTGAACAAACCATTATTGGTGGCGGCGCCATAGGCAAACCAGACGGTGGTGGCGGCGCCATTGGGATTGACCATGGCCAGCAAGGTGGCGCTGGTCGCGGTGTAATTGGTGGTAGCCACGGTCGTCACGATCGGTGCGGCGGCCGGATTGGTAAAGGTCAGGTCCCGACCGTAGGCAGTGCCCGCGCTGTTGGCTCCTATGGCCCGGAAATGATAGATCGCTCCGGGTTGCAGGCCGGTGACGTTGGTGGCCACCCATTGCGCGGTGTTCAGGCCGGTGGTCAAGGCATTGGTGGGGGAATAACTGCCGTAACTGGTGTTGGTGCCATAGGCGAAATACACCAGGGTGTTGGTCCCATTGGGATTCACCAAGGCTTCCAAAGTGACATTGGTAGAAGTCACGTTGGTGGCGGCCTCGGTGGCCACGGAGGGCGGGGCGACGGGGGTGACAAAGGCGCCATTCAATCCGTTGGTGGCGGCCCCGATGGCATTGGTGGCGATGCCTTCGTAATAATAGAGATTTCCCGGCAGCAGGCCGGTGATGCCAATGGCCACCGGCCAGGTGCTGTACAAACTGTTCGTCAGCAAGACGGTCGTGGACGGGGTGGTTTCATCATTGGCCAGACCATATTCGAAATACACCGTGGTGTTGGTTCCATTGGGGATGACGGACGCCTCCAGGGTGGCACCGAAAGCGGTGACATTGGCCGCCAGCAGGTTGGTGATGACCGGGGCCAGGATGGTCGGGAGCACCAACTGGAAATTCACATCGAGGACATAGGTCACCGGTATGGCGTTGTTGTTATTCACGGCCAGATAGTACAATCCGCCGGGGACCAGCAGGGTTGATCCAATCAACTGGGCGGTGACATTGGTGCCAAATACATTGGTTCCGCTGGTGACCCCCGCCAGGAGTTCCGCATCATTGGTGTTCCCCAAAGTTGGCGGGACGTTGGTGCTGTACCAGACCGACAGCGGCCCGGTGGCGGACAGGAGGGCATTGGTGGCCAAAACCGCATTCGCCGGCACGTTGATCTGATAGTAGGCGGTGACCCCGGAGGCAATGGTATTGGTCACCGGTGAATTGGTGGCAATCACGACGGGTGCCGGGGTGTTCGTGAATTCCTGAGCCAAAATGGTGTAGTTGATCGGGGCGGGGTCACGGTTGGTCACGCCCAAAAACCAGTTCGCGTTGAGGCTGGGCATTCCGCCATTGGTGCCCACCTGGATCAACTGCGGGTTGTTGCCCGCCGGGCTGCTCCAGTTGAACAACGGCGCGAACGGCAGCGCGTTGGTCTCCACCGTCAGACCGCCATTGCCGGTCAGGTTGTACAAATGGAATTCGACATTGTTCGGCGAATCACTGACCGGGAATACAAAAAAGTTGGTCAGGTCGGGCCCGGGGCCGGCCGTGAAGGCATAGGGCACGTTATTGGTCAGCGTAATGATGTTCGGCGCCGCGGGCAGTTCCTCCGCGAGGATGGTGTAAGCAATGGCATTCGTGTTGGGGTTGTCATTGATCACGCCCAGATACCATTGCTCGTTGAGATTGCCGAGGATGGTGCTGTTGATATTGGTCAGGGCGGCATTGGTCTGCACGAGGATGAGCTGGGAATTCGCGCTGGGGGCGGTCGCCAGGAAATAGTCCGGCGGCACGGGCAGGCCGTTGGTCTGCACGACCAGATTGGCGCTGCCGTTGGTGATGGCATACAGTTCAAAGACGACCCCGCCAGGCGAGTTGGTGGGGGTGAACCGGAAGAGATTGGTGAACGCCGCCACCGGGCCGGCATTGGTGAGGGTGTAGGGCACGCCATTGGTCAGATCAATGATGGCGGGCGACAGGATGATGTTGGTGGCGCTGACCACCACGCTGACCGTCACGGGGCCAAACCAGGCCACGGTGTCATCATTGGTGACATAGAAATCAAAGGAGGCGGGATTGGTGAAGGAGCTGGTGTAATTGTTCGACGGGGTGAAGACGGCCAGGGTGTTGGTCCAGGTCACGACCTGGCTGGTCTCGAACACGCCGTTGGTATAGACGGCGTTGGTGTAGACCTCGTTGGTGAGCACCACGGAGCCATTGAGCGCGTTGGCGACGGAGAAGGACAGGCGGCCCGTGCGACCGGCCAGTTGATACAAATCCACGCCCACGGGATTGGTGCCGACCGTGAGGGCATGCGGACCGGCGAGCCAGTTGAGATAGGTTTCGAGTTCGGTGTAGCCGGTGGCGGCAACAATGTTGGTACCGTCCAGGGCATTGGTTGGATTCAGGCCGAAGGTGATTTCCCAATAATCCGGCATGCCATCCTGATCGGTGTCCAGGGGCTGCTGGCGGGAGCGCAGCAGGGGCCAGCCGCCCGAATTCGTCTGGGAGGCGATAAACTGCACGTTCGTCTGGTTGCGGACATTCCAGATGAGCTGCTGATCCACCCGGTCGCGGGAGAGTTGCGAGCCGGCAAAATCCAGCACGTCTTCATAAGCCTGGTAGGCCGGCTCGGCGTCGGCGGTGGGCAGGGTGGCGTTCGGGGCGGGCGGGAAAGGCAGCACGAAGGGCTGGCCAAAGGGGGTGTAGAGATTGGTGAACATGGCCCAGCCGGTGGGCGCGCCGGCCAGCGGCGATTCAAAAACATAACTCGTGTTGGTGTCAATGAAGTTGTTCGTCTGGAAAATCCAGGTGTTGGTGGCGCTCCAGAATGCGATGTAATTGGTCTGCGAATTGGTGGTGGCAATCAGGTAGTTGCACGCATAATTCAGCTCGTTGGTGAAACCATACTGGCCGTTGACCAATTCGTTAGTGCTCCACCCCGGCAACAAACCCCAGTTGTAAATGACGTTATTGACGAAATCCAGGGTCAGGTTTTCACCCAGTTCCGGGCTGGAACTGTAATTATCGGCATAGAGGTTGTGGTAGAAGCTCAGGGAGCCGTTGCCGTAACGCAGCAGCGAGCCCTGCCCGGCCTGGCCGTTGGTTTTGCGGGTTGCCGGCCCGCCCTGCGGCGGTGTGGTGTTGGTGAAGTTGCAAAGGCTGTCCGCGATGACCGACCACTCCACGGTGATATTGGTGGAATCCAGCACTTCCACAATGGCGTTGGTACTCCACGAGGCGGAGACATGGTCAATGACGATATTCGCCGCATTGGTAAACGCCAGGGAATCACCCGGGGTGGGATTGGGAACCGCATTGGTGCTGATGTTCAGCCGGGCGTAGTCCACCGCCACCGCTTCCTTATAATAATTTTGATTACTGGTCTGGCCCACGGCTTGGGACAGCCCGAGTCTGAATCCGTTGGGGAAGGCCGAGGTACCGTGGTTTAACCTCACAGGCCCGGCGAGCGTCGTGCCATTGTCATTGCAAATCGAGGCCTGGATATTCCCACCCGGACCGCATTGCAGCACCAGATGATACCAAGTGTTATTCGCATAGGTGAAAGAGGATGTCTGATAAGTGCCGTCAATACTGCTGCCCACAAAGAAATAGGGGGAGCCATCGAAGTCCCCCCCAAAGGGCGAGATGATGTCATAACGGCTGCTGTTGGTCGCATCGAGGATCCAGATTTCAATGAACGCGTCAATGCTGGTGGTCCCCGACTGGGTCAGGGTATTGAACCGCACATCATAATAAAAACTGGAGTCGGCAAAATTAGTAGCCGTACACCAACCGACCCGATGCAGGACGTCCAGCGAGTTGGTCAGGCCAAGAATGGAAGCAGAACCCAGTTTGGCAAACCCATAGCTGGAAGGCGCGCCGTTGTAGGTCTCGGTGTCAGAGCCGAGATTACTCCCGGAATGGGCGTTATTGGGCAGATCCGGCACCCAGAGCGGATTCAAAGTCGGCCCGTTGAAGTCATCAAAAAACTGTGCGGACACAATATTCGTGCTGGAATAGCCCGGACGGAAGCGCAGATAACGGAGGATGACATCATGCGCGCCCGACAACAGGGTCGGGTAGTTTTGCAGGGTGATGCCGTCGCCGGGCGCGGTCTGGCCGGCAATGGTCAGGAACGAGTTGGTGATGACCAACGGCGAGAGGAGGGGGATGTTGCCGGAGACGTCGAAGACGATCATGGCGTGGTTCGTGAGGGTGTTGACGCCGTAACGCAAACTGCCCGGACCGTCATCATTCAGGTTGATGACATGATAAACGTTCGTGCTGCCGCGCCCGCCCGCGGTGTAGCCGCCGGCACCGACCGCGCCGGGGAAGGACGCCAGCAGGTTGGTGTCAATGACGGCCAGAATGGTGAAATGAATGAGGTTGGTCTCGTTGTTGGGCACGCCGAGGTACCAGGTGGCGGTGAGGTTGGTCAGCACGCTGTTGGTGCGCAGATAGATGTATTCCGGCAACTCGCCGGGTTCCTGGCTGCTCTGGTACCAGGGCGGATAGAGCGGCGGAACGTTGGACTGGAGGATCAGGTCGCCGTTGCCGGTGAGGTTGTAGAGGGCAAAATGAACCTGGGCCGGCGAATTGGTGACAAAGAAGCTGAAGAAATTGGTGAGCGCCGCGCCGGGGCCGGCCGTGAAATTGAACGGCACATTATTGGTGAGCGGGATCACGGTGTAGTCCGCCTGCGTGGCGCCCATGTCCAGTTCCTTGGCCAGCACGGTGTAAGTGACCGGGCCAAGCTGATTGCGGAACACGCCCAGATACCAGGTCCCGGGGGCGAGCGGCACCGGCAGGGAATTGGTCAGGACGTAGAGGCTCTGGTCCACGTTGCTCACATTAAAACTGCCGTACTCCGCGTTGGTCAGGTTGGGCAGCGGGGTTCCGTAATTGAGCACCAAGTCGGCGCTGCCGCTGAGCTGCAGCAGTTGGAAGGTCGCCTCCCAGGCATTGTTGGTGGAGACCTCAAAGGAGAAATAACGCACGGCGTCATTGGTGGTGAGCGTGCCCGTCAACGGGACGCTGTTGCTCAGCGCGGTGATGTTGAAATCCACCCGCACCACGAAGCTGACGGGGATGGAGCTGACGTTGGACACGCCCAGGTAATAAAAATTGGTCAGGCCCACGGGCAGGGACGGGGCGGAGTTGGCCGTCAAAATGGGCTGGCCGATGCCGCTGGTGGAATCCGTCAACAGGGTGATGCCGCCGGGATTCGCGCCGGTGGGGAGGTTGGTGGGATTGTACAGCAGATCCACCGGACCCGAGGCGGAGACGAGGATGTTCGTGGCGGAGGTGGCCCAGCTTGGCACGGGCACGAAGAAATAGGCGGTTTGTCCCGGCGGCACGGTGTTGCCGGCGGGCGTTTGCGCGCCCAGGGTGATGGGCACGGAATTGTTGGTTTGCAGTTGCAGATCCAACTGCCAGCTCACGAGCTGGGCCGGGAAGTTGGTGTCACCGGCGCGGTTGTTCTGGATTTCCAGGGTCCAGACGCCCGCCGCCACTTCGCCGACCAGCGGGTCCAGCGGCTGTTCCGGCTGATAATACAAATTGCCGAGCTGGGATTCCGACACGGTGAAATCATCCAGCAGCATCCCCGGCTCGAGGCCGGTGATCTGGAGCGGCATGGAATTGGAGGTGGCAATGAAGGTATACACCATGCGCTGCCAGTTGGTGTTGCCCCCGAAGATGCGGTTGGTCCGGCCGCCCAGGCTCACCACGGCCTCGGCCAGGCCGATGGACGGACTGAAGGCCGGATCAAACTTGCCGGGCGTGCTGGCAATCCCATTGGTGATCAGATTATTCGTGGACAGCGCGGAAATCTGGTAGATGGCGAGGATTTCCGCGTCCGAGAGGCGGCGGCGGTAAACGCTCATCTCATCCATTTCCCCGGAGAAATAATTATTCGTGAGCAGGCTCATGTCCTTGCCGAGCAGCACATCGCCGGTGGTCTTGGGGGTGAAGATGCCGAGGTTGGTGGAACAGACGTTCGTGCCCTGGTAGTACAGCCGGGCCACGCCGGTGTTGGTGTCATAGGTGAGGGCCACATGCTGGTAGAGGTTGCTCTGGATCAGGCCCGGGGCGGACCAGATTTCGTGGTAGCCGTTGGTGGTGTCCACCAGGTTGGCAT
>CAZUBG010000175.1:0-12131 GCA_964618545.1 uncultured Bifidobacteriaceae bacterium
TCACCATGGCCAAGGAAGGTTCCACCATCGGCGGTTTGATGGACAGCATCGGCACGCTCACCAGTCTGGCCCTGCAATACGGCGTGCCGTTGGACGCGCTTGTGCGGAAATTCGCGCACCAGCGGTTTGAACCCAGCGGCTTCACCAAAAACCCCGACATCCGCAACGCCTCCTCCATCACCGATTATGTCTTCCGCTGGATGGCGTTCCAATTCGTCCCCGGCTACCGCGAAAGCGTGGCCTCCACCCGCACCCAGCCCGAACTGGCCATGCCGGGACTGATGGAGGAAATTAAAAAAAAAATTAACCGCCCCGTGCCCGAGCTCGCCATCTCCGAGGACACCGACGTGGTCGAGGTGAAACCGGAAAACGGCCATGGCCGCACCGTTAAGACAGGCCAGTCCAAGGCGATCCTGACCAGTTCGTTCCAGAATCAGGGCGACGCCCCCACCTGTCCCACCTGCGGCCATGTGGCCGTGCGCAACGGTGCGTGCTACAAATGCCTGAACTGCGGCGAAAGCCTCGGCTGCTCGTAAAACCGGAGCGCGGACTTCAGTCCGCATCAACGACCGGATGCAGTTTGACTGTCAGCCGGAGAACCACCGTTCTCCGGCTGATTTATTTCCCTGGTTCCCACCGGGATGTCGGACGGCAACCCTGGTTTCGGCCACCCGCACCCGGCCCATTTCATTTGACGTATCTCATCCAGGGAGGCACCCTCATCTCGCCTTCGTTGTGATGAATCCTTGGCTCCAGCAATTGAGGTTCCTCTTCGCCCGGATTGGCCGGTACGCCCCCCTCATGCTGACCGCGCTGATGGTGTTCCTCTGCCCGGCTTGCGATCGTCCGGCGGCGCTGTCGGACGCGGTCCGGCGCGGGGATTGGGGGCAGGTCAAGTCCCTCGTCACCCGCCACCCCGACTGGGTTTCCCACCCGGATGAACACGGCGACACCGCACTGAGCTCCGCCATATACGACCGCAACCGCGAATTGGCCGTCTGGCTGCTGGACTACGGGGCCGATGTCAATCCCCGGACCAAAATGGGTCACCCGCCATTGTTCGCGGCCATGGCGACTGGCCAGACTGAAATGGTTCAATTGCTGCTCGCCGCGCGGTCCGATGTTAATGCCCGGGATCAAGAAGGCATGACTCCCTTGCATTATGCGGCCTTTCATGGCTCTCGGGATCTCGCGGAAACCCTGCTGGCCCACCACGCCGACATCAATGCTTCCGATACCAATGGCCTGACCCCGTTGCACTGGGCCGCACTCATGGGTGATACAAATATGGCCGCCCTGCTGCTGTCACACCCAGCTAACCTGCTGACCAGAGATCATCGTGCCGACATCAATGCGCAAAACCTAAAAGGGGAGACGCCGTTGCGACTGGCGCTGGCTCGCAACCACCGGGATTTGGCGCAACTGCTGCGCGATCATGGTGGGCATGAATAGACCAACATCTGACGGACGGCTTTCCACCATTTGTTCGCAAATCGAACAGCAAAAAGTATAATATTATCATAAGCTTGGAACAAATTGAATCCCAGGTGCTGGCGCTCCCTGAATCGGACCGCCGCGAGTTTCTTGACTGGTTGGATGACCACCGGCATGAAATCCTGCCGGAGGAGGAGGAAGTGGGCGATGATCTGAAACAGGAAATCCTCCGGCGCAGCGCGGAGTTGCGGGACAACCCCGGCTTGGCGGAACCGGTTGACGCGGATTATTTCGAGCAGGTCAAACACCGGGTGGCTGATGCACTCTCTCGTAAAGCATCCGCTGTTTGATTCTGATCTGGCAGCCGCCGCTTTGTGGTATGGTCGGCGGCCACTCGCAACTGGCGCAACTGTTGCCATGCAATTGGGGCCGGGGGGGCAATCCCAAATTCGGGAATTCAACTGTGGTGGACGGACGACCGACCGGGGTATCCCAGCGCCGTAGGCGCGACGTATTTGTAGCCCCGCACCCCACAAAACCCAAAAGCCCCGTAGGGGCGGCATATTCGGGGGATCATTCTTCGATGGCTTTAAAAATTTGCGGGTGGGTATTGGCCATGAGCCGAAGATGCCGCTCCTGACGGAGCTTGGAAATAGTATTTGGGAATAGGGCTACAACTATATCGCCCCTGACTGGGCTGGAGGAAGCGCCCGGACATCATTTCTCTGGAATTTGAAGTTTTCCTCCGCCTTGTGTCCTCCTCCATCCGGCATTATAGTCAGCCCATGAGTGATTCCAACCATTTCATCCAGGAGGATCCGTGGCGGATTTTCCGCATCATGGCCGAGTTTGTGGACTCGTTCCAAACCATGTCCCAGGTCGGCCCGGCGGTGACCATCTTCGGCTCCGCCCGCACCCCGGTGGACAGCCCCTATTATCATGCCGCGCAGGAAATCGCCAGGGGCCTGGCCCAGCACAAGCTTGCCGTCGTTACCGGTGGCGGGCCTGGCATCATGGAGGCCGCCAACAAGGGGGCCGCGCAGGGCGGTGGCAAATCCGTCGGTCTCAACATCGAACTGCCCCGCGAGCAGACCGGCAACCGCTTCGCCAACGTCCCGGTGCATTTTCACTATTTTTTTTCCCGCAAAGTCTGCTTCGTCAAATACAGCATGGGCTTTGTCTACATGCCCGGCGGTTTCGGCACGCTCGACGAGTTCTTTGAAGTGGCCACCCTGGTGCAAACCGGGCGCATCCCGCAGTTTCCGCTGATCATGTACGGCAGCGAACATTGGAAGGGCCTGTTCGCGTGGATGAAAAGCCATCTGGATAAGAATGCCTACATCAAACCGGAGGATCTGAACCTCGTCCAGTTTGTGGATGACCCCAAGGCCGCCGTTGACATCGTCCTCGAATACCAACGCCGCGTCAGCCCCCCCGAAATGCCCGCCCCCGCGTTTCGGTAACCGCCCGTCTCATGCGCCCGTTGCTCCTCGAAACCGCCACGGCGCACACCCCTGAGTCGTTGGTGGAGCAATTGCCTGGCGTGCCGGGCTTGGTGTTGCTGCGCACGTCCGCCTTTGATTCGGCATCCGCGCGTTACTCTCTGGTGGCCGCAAGTCCGTTTTCGACATTCCGCTCCCGGGGCTCGCGGTGTGAAATCTTTTCCGGCCCCGAAACCCAGATCCAGTTTGGCAATCCCTGGCACCTGCTCGACGCGCTGATGGCGCGCTGCGAGGTGCTGGATGAAACGGACCTGCCCTTTCCCCTGGGCGGCTGCTTTGGTTACTGGGGCTACGACCTGAAGAATTTCACCGAACCCAAGCTCCCGCACCGCACCGTCAACGACCTGGAACTGCCCGACTGCCACGTGGGTTTTTACGACAGCCTCACCGTCTTTGATCATCAGTTGGGCCGCGTGTTTGTGGTCTCCACCGGCCTGTGCCCCGATGGTTCCCGCAGTGAAACCCGGGCCCGCGAACAAATGCAGTTCTGGCAGGCGGCTTTGCACACCGAACCGCCCGCCACTTCGCCCCGCGCGCCGGAGACCGGCCGTCCTCCGGCCGGCGGCGTGGTCTCCAATTTGTCGCGGGCGGAATACATCGCCGCCGTGGAAAGCGCCCTGCGTTACATCCGGTCGGGGGACATTTACCAGGTGAACCTTTCCCAGCGTCTGGCCGCCGCGTGTGATTTTTCTGGCTGGGAGCTGTTTCAACGCCTGGCCGCGGTTTCACCCGCGCCCTTCGCCGCCTTTTTGGACTGCGGCGATTTTCAAATCGCCTCGTCGTCGCCCGAACTGTTTTTGCGCCTGAGCGGGTCGCACATCCTCACCCGGCCCATCAAGGGCACGCGCCCGCGCGGCCCCGATCCGGCGTGCGACGCCCGGCTGGCCTGCGAACTTCAAACCAGCACGAAGGAACTGGCCGAACTGGTGATGATCACCGACCTGCTGCGCAATGACTTGGGCAGGGTCTGCGAGTTTGGTTCCGTGCAGGTGCCGGAACTGGCGCGGCTGGAGCGCTTCGCCCAGGTGCAGCATCTGGTTTCCACCGTGGAAGGCCGGCTGCGCCGGGAGGTGACGCATTTTGCCGCGCTGGCCTCGTGTTTCCCCGGCGGCAGCATCACCGGCGCGCCCAAATTTCGCGCCATGCAAATCATTGACGAGCTGGAGTCCATCGCACGCGGGCCGTACACCGGCTGTCATGGCTATCTGGGCTTCAACCGCGAAAGTCAGTTGAGCATCTCCATCCGCACGGCGGTGTGCCAGGGCGGGATGGCGTATTTTCATGCGGGTGCGGGCATCGTGGCGGATTCCAGCCCGGCGGCGGAATACGAGGAGACGCTGGCCAAGTCCGCAGGGTTTCTGGCGGCCCTGAGACAGGAATCCATGACTGTTAAATCTGTAGGAGCCCGCGTATGGAGGCTCTCAATAAACGGGCTGCCACCAAAGTCCCGTGACTACCGATGACTTTGATTTTACGCCAGTGGAGAGACGACGACTTGGAGCCGTATGCCGAGATGAATGCGGATGCCGAGGTCATGCGGTATTTCCCGAAACCGCTCACGCTGGCGGAATCATGGGAGTCTTTGCTGCGGCTCCGGGCCGACATAGAACAACGGGGATGGGGAATGTGGGTGGTTGAAGTGGATGGAGTCTTGGCCGGCTTCACTGGTCTTGCCGAGCCAAAGTTTGCGGCGCACTTCACGCCTTGTGTTGAGATCGGCTGGCGATTGCGCCGCGAGTATTGGGGACGCGGTATCGCCTATGCTGCCGCATTGAAAGCCCAGACGTTCGCGTTTGAAAATCTGAAGCTGCCCGAGTTGGTGTCCTTTACCGCCGCGATTAACCACCGGTCACGGCGTCTGATGGAGCGGCTTGGATTCAGCCGAAGGGAACAGGACGATTTTTTCCATCCGTCATTAACGTCGGATAGTCCTCTTCGTCCGCATGTCCTTTATCGGAAGCGCAATTCGGAGGTTCGGGGATGAGGTTGCAGCTTACTTCTTTTGCTCCGAACCGCGCCGTCCCGGGAAATGTTCCGCCAGCGAATCGCCTGCTTTTTGTATGCCGTGGATGATGCCGGGGGTAAAATCGGATTTGCGAAAGTAACCGGTCATGGCGTCCGACAATTGCCGCCAGAAGGCGTCCCTTCATCTGGCATGGAAGGTTTCATCGCCGATCACGGCAAACTTGTGCGCACGGGGGGGCACGAAAATCAGCCCGCCATTCCGGGCCGGGGAAAATTTTATCGTGTTTTTGCGTTTTGCGGGCCGGACTGGAACCGGGCTGGACGCAGAGGAGCGGAGGAACACGGGTCCCCGGGTGAATGCGGGAACCCTTCCCGGGGGCCCCGTTTCCAGTTGCCGCACCGCCCGCCGCCAAAGATATCATCATCTTCATACCCGCCAATATAACACGGGGGGTGGGACATCCGCAGGGTAATCCTCAAAACAGTTGAAAAATCTTCAATCGGGGTTAACTCGTTGTCAGCCAATGGGATGGGAGGAAAAACACGCCCGAACGTGGTCTTGTCAGAGGGTCTTTTCGCCGCTGGCGAGGAGGGTTTGGAAGTGGGGCGGTTGTTCTTCGGCGGCCACGATGCTGATTTCAATTTTTTTAAAGCCGGCGTCTTCCAGCCACTTTTGCAAATCACTTTCGGCAAATCCGGGCCAGCGGTCGCCATAGAGTTCGCCGGCTTTCTCAAAATGATGGGTGAGGAGGTCAAGGATCATGATCTGACCGCCGGGACGGAGGATTTGGTGGGCGCTGCGGATGGCGGTGGCCGGTTCCTCCGCGTGGTGCAGGGCCTGGCTCAGGATGACCAGGTCCACGCTGGCCGCCTCGACGGGCGGGTTTTGCAGGTCGCCCTGCCGAAATTCGAGGTTTTTCAGGCCGTTCTTTTTCGCCTTGGCCGCGCCGAAGGCGACGATTTTTTCCGAGTTGTCCACGGCGATGACTTTCTTGCAGCGGCGGGCCAGGAGTTCGCTGAGCAAACCTTCGCCCGCGCCGAGGTCGGCAACGACGATGGGCGGCAAAATGCGCAGGAGGAGATGGCCGAAGGCCTGCCAGGAACGGCCGGGGCCATAGACGCGGTCGAAGCGACCGGCGACCTGGTTGAAATACACCTGGGCCTGTTCCCGGCGGCGGTGGAGCACGCGTTTGAGGTTGATTTGATCGCTGTCGTGCTCGGGCAGTTCTTTGGCCCCGCGAATGGCCAGTTGGATGAATTCGCCCGCCACGGCGTCGGCGGCGGGGTTGAGTTTGTAAAACGAGCGCTTGCCCTCGCGGCGCGAGCAGAGCAGTTCGCAATCGGCCAGCAGGCCCAGGTGGGTGGAAATGCGCGACTGGCCCAGCCGGGTGACCTCCTGGAGTTCGTTGACGGACAGTTCATCATTTTCCAACAGGGCGACGATGCGCAGCCGCGTCTGATCGGACAGGGCCCGCAGGGATTTGAGGGTTGAAGTCATGAATTGATTTTTTCAAAAAAGCATTTGACGCGCACAGGAACTCTTATATCATCTTATCTTGATACGTCAATATGTCATTGGCGAAGATTGAAAACATTGACTAAAATTACATGAGCAACAATTACATATTCTCCTCCGAATCCGTGGGCGAGGGCCATCCGGACAAAGTGGCGGACACGATTTCGGATGCGGTGCTGGACGCCTGCCTGACGCAGGACAAATTTTCGCGCGTGGCCTGTGAAACGTATGTGAAATCCAACATTGTCATCATTGGCGGGGAGATCACCACGCAGGCGAGCCTGGATTTTGTGAAAATCGCGCGGAGCGCCATCCGCGAAATCGGCTACGTCAATGACGATGATGTGTTTCATGCCGACCGGGTGTTTGTGAATGTGATTGTCACGCAGCAATCGCCGGACATTGCGCAGGGCGTGGACGCCCGCAAGGCCAAGGGCAAGAAGACGGGCAAGCAGGGGGCCGGCGACCAGGGGCTGATGTTTGGTTACGCGAGCAATGAAACGCCGGAGCTCATGCCCGCGCCGATCATGTTTGCCCACCGCCTGGGCCGCGAACTGACGAACATCCGCAAAAGCGGCAAGGTGCCGTGGCTGCGGCCGGACGCGAAATCGCAGGTGTCCGTGGTGTATGAAGACGGCAAGCCGGTGGCGATTTCCAATGTGGTGATTTCCACGCAGCATGCCGCCGACGTGGAGCATGCGGAGATCGAAAAATTTTGCATCGAGAAGATCATCAAGAAAGTGCTGCCGGCGAAATTGCTGACGGAGAAGACGGAATTTCTCATTAATCCGACCGGTCGTTTCGTGGTGGGCGGACCCCAGGGCGACACGGGCCTGACCGGGCGCAAGATCATTGTGGACAGCTACGGCGGCACCGGCCGTCACGGTGGCGGCGCCTTTTCCGGCAAGGATCCGACGAAGGTGGACCGCAGCGCCGCGTACATGGGCCGCTGGGTGGCCAAGAACATTGTGGCGGCGGGGCTTGCCGCCCGGTGCGAGATTCAATTTGCCTACGCCATCGGTTATCCCGACCCCGTCAGCGTGAATGTGGACACGTTTGGGACCGGCACGGTTTCCGATGAGAAGATCATCAAGGCGATCAGCAAAGTGTTTAGTTTTCAACCGGCGGACATCATCGAGCAATTGGATTTGCGCCGGCCGATTTATTCCAAAACCACCAACTACGGCCATTTTGGCAAGAGCGACCCGGACCTGACCTGGGAAAACACTGACAAAGTCGCCGCGCTCAAGAAAGCCATTTAACCCCTTTAACCCGTCTAACCCATTCACCCTCTTATTTATGCCCGCCATCAAATTATCACCCGCCCGCACCGCCGCCGCCAAGACTGACGGCAACGGCGCAGCCGCGCCGGATTTCAAGGTCAAAGACATTTCGCTCGCCGATTGGGGCCGCAAGACGATTGACGTTTCCGAACAGGAAATGCCCGGCTTGATGTCCATCCGCAAGAAGTACGCGCCGGGCAAGCCGCTCAAGGGCGTGCGGGTCACCGGTTCCCTGCACATGACCACGGAGACCGCCATTCTCATCGAGACCCTGGTGGACCTGGGGGCCTCGGTGCGCTGGGCCAGTTGCAACATCTTTTCCACGCAGGACCAGGCGGCGGCGGCCATTGCCCGGGCCGGCGTGCCGGTGTTCGCCTGGAAGGGCGAGACGCTGGAAGAATATTGGGATTGCACGCTGCGGGCGGTGATTCATCCCGGCGAACTCGGCCCCCAACTGGTGGTGGACGACGGCGGGGACGTCACGCTGCTCATTCACAAGGGTTATCAGCAGGAAGCGGGTGACAATTGGGTCAACACTCCGAGCGCTTCGCACGAGGAACAGGTGATCAAAAACCTGCTCCTGCGGGTGGCGAAGGAAAAGCCGGGCCTTTGGCACAAGATCGTGAAGGATTGGAAGGGCGTTTCCGAAGAGACGACCACGGGCGTTCACCGCCTGTATCAGATGCTCGAAACGGGCAAGCTGCTCGTGCCGGCCATCAACGTCAATGACTCGGTGACCAAATCGAAGTTCGACAATCTGTACGGCTGCCGCGAATCGCTGGCGGACGGCATCAAGCGCGCGACGGACGTGATGATCGCCGGCAAGGTGGCGTGCGTGTGCGGGTACGGGGATGTGGGCAAGGGGTGCTCGCATTCCATGCGCGGTTTTGGCGCCCGGGTGATTGTCACCGAGGTGGACCCCATCAACGCGCTGCAGGCCGCCATGGAAGGCTTCGAGGTCAACACGGTGGAAAGCACGCTCGGCACGGCGGACCTGTATGTCACGACCACGGGCAACTGCGAGGTGATCACCCTCGAACACATGCTGAAGATGAAGGACCAGGCCATCGTCTGCAACATCGGGCATTTCGACAACGAAATCCAGATGGACCGGCTGAACGCCCTCAAGGGGGTGACCAAGCTGAACATCAAGCCGCAGTACGACAAATATACGTTTGCCAGCGGTCGCAGCATCTACATTCTGGCGGAAGGCCGCCTGGTGAACCTGGGTTGCGCCACGGGGCATCCGAGCTTTGTGATGTCCAACTCCTTCTCCAATCAGGTGCTCGCGCAGCTCGACCTGTGGAAGAACAAGGAGACTTACAAGGTCGGCGTTTATCGCCTGCCGAAGAAGCTGGACGAGGAAGTCGCCCGGCTGCACTTGGAAAAGATCGGCGTGAAGCTAACCAAACTGACCAAGAAACAGGCGGCCTATCTGGGCGTGCCGGTGGAAGGCCCGTACAAGCCGGACCATTACCGCTACTAAGCGGAGACTTTCTTAACACGAAGGCGAACGGGCAACCGTTCGCCTTTCCTGCGTGCCTTGGAAACCGGACAGACTAAACGCCGCATCATTAAACGAAAATGCCTTTTGATTTCTTTCCTTCGCAATTAGATTATGACGCTTTTGGGACAGGTGCTTGGCAGTGGTTGCAAATATAGCTTAATTTCATACAGGCTTTTTCCCAAATTGCTTCATCGAATTGTGATGCCTTTAGCTCTTGGAAATACTTCGACAAGGCATCTTCCAAAGCTTTGATAAACTTGTTGGCGTTTATGGATTTTGTTTTGGGATCAAAAATCGGGGAGTTTCTTTCGCGAGTGATTCGCCAGCCAACATACGTTTCAGCCTGATGTAAAATGCCGCACCGAATCCCTGAATAAAATTCGGCGGCAAGAGGCTTGAATGGTTCAAACCCGGTGTTTTGCAAAAAGAAATTCGCAAAACACTGCTTTCCGGCTCCCTTCTCTTTTGTATATTCTTTGCCCTCCCTAAAAGATTGCAGGGCTTCGATGAGCAGGCACGCCACGCCCATGATTAAGAACCCACTTTTCAATTTCGTCGGAACGCTGGACAGGGGCACCAAATAACGACGGTGCAAGCGGTGATAAATCAATTCACCAAGTTCTTGCTTGGCCATTCCATCTTTCTCCGCCAGCCACTTTCTCGTGAGTTTAACTGTCACTGGTTTTGGAAAATCACACAAAACAAAATCATCCGCTCCGCCATTGGGGGTTTTCATAAGGTTTTCGATAATAAGCGTAACTGCCGACTAACAGGGATATGACCGCAATTTGCGTCAAATCACTTTCTGTATTAAGAGCCAATTGTACTTCAGACTTTCATGCTTGTCAAGCTTGGTTTATTTCAAATCGCTTTCAAGATGAGCCTAATTCGCTGGTCTTTTGGGAGTCCACGAATGGCATGAATGGGGTGGAAAAATGCGGAATTTAACCACGGATTTCTCGGATGGGTCGGCGATGTCTCGGCAGGATGTCCTGGGTAGGCGGACGATGGCCCGCAAAAGGCGACGCGGCAGCGCCGCCCTACCGGCGACTTCCTCGGGACGTAAACTGATCGTGCGTCCTTGAAAGCCAATGAGTTCGGCGGGTGTTTGAAATAAACTGTCACCGGACTCCTTTTATTGGTCCTTGCATGGTGATATGATGACAAGCAAAGCGATGGATGTGACGGAACCCAACGATGCTGATTTGGTGGCCGCAAGTCTGGCGGGCAGCCGGGAGGCTTTTCGTCAGATTGTGGAGCGGCATCAAACGCTGATCTGTTCGCTGGCGTATTGCGCCACGGGCAGCGTGAGCCGGAGCCAGGACATGGCGCAGGAGACGTTCCTGGCGGCTTGGAAGGACCTGCGGGGCCTGCGCGAGCCGGGCAAGCTCCGCGCATGGCTGTGCGGCATCGTCCGCAACCTGATTTATAAGAGCCATCGCCGGGCGGCGGCCGACCCGGTGGCCAACGCGTCCTCCCTGGAGGAGGCGGTTGACCTGCCGGCGGCCGGGGCGCTGCCGTGCGAACAAACGATTTCGCGCGAGGAGGAGGCGATTTTGTGGAGGTCCCTGGAAAAAATACCCGAGAATTACCGGGAACCGCTCATTTTGTTTTACCGCGAGCAGCAGTCCATTCAGCAGGTGGCGGCGGCGTTGGAATTGTCGCAGGACGCGGTGAAGCAACGGTTGTTTCGGGGGCGCAAGCTGTTGCAGGAGGAGGTGCGGGCGTTCGTGGAGCAGACGCTGCGGCGCACGGCGCCGGGCCGGGAGTTCTCCGGCCTGGTTTTGTCGGCGTTGCCGTTGACGAGCGGTTCGGTGGCCGGCGCCGGGGCGGCGCTGGGGGCCAAGGGGGCGGCGACGGCCAAGACGGGTTTGCTGGCGTTGGGATTGCTGCCGCTGGCGCCGTTCATTGGGATTTTTGCCGGTTTTCTGGCGCAATTATCCATGGTTTTGGACACCACGACGGGGCGTCAACGCTGGATTAAAATCAGCAAACTGGCCGCGTTTTGGGGGTTGATGCCCGCGCTTTGCGTTGCCGGGGATTATACCGTTGCCACGCTGCGGCAGAGCCATGGGTGGTCGGATCGAACTTATTTTAGCGTGCGTACCAGTTTCTGGTGTTTCTACACGCTGATGATTGCCACTTGGATGGCCGGGCTGTATCGCCGGGCCGTGGCAATTCAGGCAACCCCGGCCAGGAGCGGCGACCGCGTGATGTTACCCGCGGGTTCCCAGACGCACACCCAGGCGTTGATAACCACGGTGGGCGGCTGTTTGGCGATGTATTTGTGGTTTATTGCCCTGATGTGGCGCTGCGACGATCACCTGGCAGCCGGTCTGGTCACGGTGCTGGCGGTGCTGCTGGTCACGCGGCAGTATTTCAACAAGCAGAAACGAATCGGCGCGGCGCTGGTGCGGGCGACCTTCAGTTATCTGGCGGTGAATTGTGCCTTGATTGTGGCGGTGATCAATCTGCGGCTGGATGTCTGGATGGCGAACAGCCGGGGGGTGAGTATGGCGGAGATTCATCAATTGTATCCGCTGTGGCTGGTGCCGTTGCTCTCGGTGTTGGTGGTGTTCTGGATCGTGCTGTGGCTGAGGCTGCCGGGATGCCGGCAAGCGACAGAAGTTGGTTGAGGATCGTTTTTCCAAGCACGAAAGTCAGGCGAGGTCTTCCGTTTCGCAGCCACTGGCGGATGTTTTTCCAGCCGGGAGCCGGCGAACTGGTCCCCCAATGGCTTTTTTCTGCGGCTTCGACGTTTGGAATGGGGAATGCCTCCGAAAAGCAGGCTGCTGGTCGCGGAGCGACGGCACGATAATAGCCCGGCGTTTCAACGCCGGGTAAAATTTCGCAGGACAAAAGTCCCGCCGGGACGGCTGAGTGCGGCTGTGAAGGCGACAACGCAGCGGGGTGAAAGTCCCCGT
>CAZUBG010000176.1:0-12089 GCA_964618545.1 uncultured Bifidobacteriaceae bacterium
ATTATGAAAATGAATCATCATAACGAAGCCGCCCGGCGGCCCGGTCCGGCCGGGCGCCGTCTCCGCGCCGCCGGCGCCGGCCGGCGGACCTGCGTTCGACGCAAGGGGGCGCAGCCTGACCCTGTCCCCGCCGGCCGGCCGGAGCGCCGGTCTGTGACCGGCTTATGACATCCGGCGTTTTGCCCGCAACCAACCGCATTGAGTCTCCGCACGCCCAAAGCCGGCTGCCCGCCGGCGCTCCGGGGGCGGGGGCAAGCAGCGCCCGCCGAAACATGGCCTTCTCCACCGGGGCGAGAACGGAAAAACACGATGAGACACGGAAGGAACCGGTTGATTTTTTCCGGATTTGGCCATGCGGCATATTTAAAGCCTCCTTGCCAGAGGGTTGCCTGACTGCTCCGGACTATGAGGGGTTTTTGAGGGGTTTAAATCTTGATTTGTTTTTGAACAAACCAGGCCCGACAGCGTCGAGCACTTTGTAATGCAAAGCGAATGAGGATTTAATGGGTTGGGCCGGCGATTGAATTCATGAAACAACAATCAGAACATACAAACCCGCCCCTTCACATTTGCCGGCAGGTCAACGCAAACGATCATCATACTGGTGGCCAGACCCCGGGCGCAGTTTGGCCTTTGGATCAGCCTGATGCTGGCCGGCATCGTCTGCCGGTGTTGGGGAAAGTTGATCGTGGTGATCCTGATTTTTGTTTGCGCCCAACTTTTTCCCAGGCATCCCGAATCAAATCCATCCAAACCCAACGCCCATGAAGCGTGAAGCACGTCTGTTCCGCCGCATCCGATGGCTGACGGTCTTTTTCATTTTCGGACTGGTTGTCAGTGGCGTGACGGCGATCCCGCTGGTCAGCGAATTGAACCTGCCGGGGGGTGCATTTGGCCCCGGCCACGGATCATTGTCCGCACCGGGGCAATGGCTGGGACGCGTCCGTGAGGCGCTGAACCAGACCCAAACCCAGCATCCATTTTTGTTTTACGGCACCGACTGGCTGGCGTTCGGGCACTTCGCCATCGCCCTGGTCTTCGTCGGGGCCTGGCGTGATCCGGTGCGCAACCGCTGGTTGTTTGATTTTGGGCTGATGGCCTGCTTACTGGTGCTGCCCTATGCGTTTGTGTTTGGCGGCCTGCGTGGAATTCCGCATGGGTGGCGACTGATTGACTGTTCCTTCGGCGTATTTGGTTTTATCCCCCTCTGGTTTTGCCGCAGTTGGGCGTTGGAATTGGAAAGGCTGGGCCGGCGACAGTACTCTGATTATTCCAGATCGCTTGCAAGAGGAGATTAATTGGTTCTTCGCTGTTTTCGGCGGAATAACGTGGTCCGCAGTTGATTCAGGCGGGAGGAAAGGCGGCGGGGGTGGCAGGCTGCACCTTAGGGTCCGTCAAGAAACAACCTTGACAACCTGACGGGTTCTTTTGACGGGTGGCAGCGTTGCTCGCCCGTCACAGAACCCTTTGGCGATGCTCCCCGCCCGCGCCTGGCCAGCCGTCAAAATTTCGGCGTCAGCTTGTAAAGTTTATTTCTTGACGGACCCTTACATGCCTCTTGCGCGAGCCGCACCCCAGGTTTCCAACCTGCGGTATCGCCGATTTCCAAATCGGCGGGCCGTCCAAGGGTCGGATGCGCCAGCTTGCGGTGCCGCCAGCGGGTTGGGAAACCCGCGAGACGGCAGACTTGGAAGTCTGCGGTACAAAAAAGCCGCCTCGTCACGGCCGCTGGATTTGAAAACCGTTGATGCGTGTGAGGGGCAGGGGCCAGGCTCACCCTTTTCGCAGGCTGGCGGCGAGGAGTTCGGAGGCCCGGCCGGTTGCCAACCGGCGCCACCGCTGCGGGCGTGCGCCGTTGCTGAATGGTTTGTCGGTTCTCGCCGGTGGTTTCGGCCGTCCCTGCCCGGGGGCGGCCGGTTTCCGGGCCAGGTCCGGGGGGGTGGCTGCGCCCGACCCCCGGCTGCTGTCTGCAACCCTCCGGGCAGGCGGAAACCGGGAAGGGTGGCGCCGGGGGAAAAGTTCACATGCGGCTTGGTTTATCCGGGGCAAACGGCTAGGTTTGCGGAGTGGTAACCGACATTAAGACGCTGACGCGCGAGGATTTGGAAGCACAGTTCACGGTCTGGGAACAGCCTGTGTATCGCGTCGCCCAACTGCTGGAGTGGCTGTATGAACGCCGCGCCTCGAGTTGGGACGCGATGACCAATTTGCCCAAGGTGTTGCGCGAGTTGTTGCGCCAGCATTACTCCCTGCACACGCTCGAACTGGTGCGCAAGCAGGGCGCGGACGACGCCACTCAAAAGTTTCTGTGGAAGCTGGCGGATGGTTCGCTGGTGGAAAGCGTGCTGATTCCCGCCAACCCGGCGCTTTATGGCGAGGCCAGTGACCGGCATACGCTGTGTGTCTCCACCCAGGTGGGCTGCGCCTACGGCTGCAAGTTTTGCGCGAGCGGGCTGGATGGCTGGAAACGCAATCTCAACGCGGCGGAAATCATCGAACAGGTTTTCTCGGTTGAACGCTGGCACCTGGCGCAGTCGAAGGAGGCCGCGCCCAAACACAGTCCGCGCCTGGTGGATAACCTGGTGATCATGGGCATGGGCGAGCCGCTGGCCAATTACGATAATTTGATCAAGGCGCTGCGCATTCTGAACGCCCCGTGGGGCGGCGGGATTGGGGCGCGCAAAATCACCATTTCCACCAGCGGACTGCCGCTCCAGATCCGGCGGCTGGCGGCCGAGCCGCTGCAATTCCGGCTGGCCATCTCGTTGCACGGCGCCACGGACGAGGTGCGCGACCGCCTCATGCCGGTCAACCGGAAGTATCCGCTGACGGAACTGATCGCCGCCTGCGAGGACTATCAAAAGATCAAGGGCCGGATGCTCACGTTTGAATACATTTTGATCGCCGGGGTGAATGATGCCCCGGACCAGGCCCGACCGCTGGCCGCGCTGACCAAACGGTTGTTTGCGAAGGTGAATTTGATTCCGTACAACAAGGTGGAGGGTCTGCCGTGGGAACGGCCCGACGAGGCGGCGCAGGAAGCTTTTCTGGCCGCGTTGGAAAAGGAAAAAGCGATCGCCACGCTGCGCCGCGAAAAGGGCCACGACATTGATGCGGCGTGCGGACAATTGCGGCTGAAGACGGAGAAGGAACTGAGCCTGGCCGGAATGGGAGTGGTTGAGGCCGGCGGCTCCTGAATCCGCATCCGGTCCGGCACTGCGGCGGCGGGGCGTGCCGCCGCCCATCAGGAGTGGAGAAAGCCCAATCCCCATTGGAGTTGCCCGGAGCTTCCGGCAAAGGAGGGAGCCCAATGTGCAATAACGGGTTGGCGCGGATGAGATACCGGACTTAACCTGACCAAGAAGGAGTTTTGAAATTCTTAACCAGAGACAAACCAACATGAATGCGAAAACGAATCAGAAATATCGTGGATCTTTGGCCGGATTGTGCGCGGATGGCTCACAACTGAGCCGGCCGATGACGGGTGGCAATGAAAAAGTGAAACGCCGGGGTGCTGCGTCGGGACCGTGTGATGGTTCCCAACTGAACAAGACCGTGCCGCACCCCTATGAAAAGCCGGGCGAGGCGAGCCCGGAGGAAACCGGCCGGTTGTCTCCGGGCTGACGGGCGGTTCGGCGGGGACAGGGGAATGAAGCGCGGCCTTCAGGCTGCTGGAAAAAGGCTTTCATCGTCTTTGGGAAAGGATTATTTTTTTAGCATGCACCGAAGCGTTGAGCCAAATCAAACAGCATCCGCCCCGCCGCCCGAATCCGCGGACCCGGGGTCCATCGAGGCGGGTCAATGCAAGGCGGAGCGCCTGACCAGCCGCATCGAGCCGAGAATCTGGGTGGTGGACGCGGAGCCGAACCGGGGGGATTTTCAGACGCTCGCCGACGCGATTCAAGCGGCGTCTCCGGGGCATCGCATTCTGGTGCGGCCGGGGTGTTACCACGAAGGGCTCCGGCTGGAGAAGCCGCTGGAAATCATCGGTGACGGAAAACCGGAGGACATTGTGGTGGAGGCGGCCGGCCAGGATGTGATTTTCTTCAATACGAATTTTGGGCGGGTGGCCGGGCTCACCTTGCGGCAGGCGGGCGGGGGCCAGTTTTACGCAGTGGATATTTGCCAGGGCCGCCTGGAGTTGGAGGGCTGCGACATAGCCAGCCAGTCGCTGGCCTGCGTGGCGATTCACGGCAACGCGGAGCCGGTGATCCGGCACAACCGCATCCACGATGGCCAATCCAATGGCGTGCTGGTGTATGAGAGCGGCCGGGGCACGCTGGAGGACAATGACATTTTTGGCCACGGATTGTCCGGGGTGGAAATCATCGAAGCGGGGCATCCGATCCTGCGGGCCAACCGCATCCATGGCGGGCGGGGGGCCGGGGTGTTTGTCCACCAGAATGGGCGGGGTCTGTTGGAGGACAACGAGATACATGACGGGGCGACGGTCGGGGTGGCGATACAGGGCCGGGGTGATCCGCTGTTGCGGCGCAACCGCATCCACAGCCACCACCAGAGCGGGGTGTTGATTTATGAGCAGGGCAAAGGGACGCTGGAGGACAATGAGATCGTGGGCAATGCGAGCGCGGGGGTCATGATCAGGACGGGGGGCTCTCCGGAGGTGCGCCGCAACGCCATCAACTACAATTCCCAGTATGGCGTGATGGTCGGGGAAAACTGCGGGGGCCATTTTGTGACGAACAACCTGACGGGGAACAACCCGGGGCCGTGGTACGTTCATGATTCGAGCCAGGCGCGGATCAAGGTGGTGGGCAACATTGAATGATGCGCGGAGGCAGCGGAGGCGTCGTTGAGGGCGCAGGCGCGAAAAACAACCCCCGGCTGCTGAAAAACAAACCCTTCTTTTTTGCCACCGCCAGGCCTAAGCTGAATTAGTTTAAACCCGGTTCGGCGGGGATGTGGATTGTCACGGTTAATGTTTGAAGCATTAACCGGAGGGCGGCGTCGCGGTGCGTCAGCCGGCCGGAAGCGGACGCTGGCAAGTCATTTGATCAAACGAAAGCAACCTTATGCCCATGCCTGTGGAAAAGAACATGTTCCTGGTTTGCCCGAAGACGGGTCGAATCACCGGCCTGAATCGCAACCGGTGGTGGAGCCGGTGGCTGTTTCCGGCGGCGGGGCTGGCGGCGTTAATCTGGTTTCTGGTGCGGGTCATCCCGAAGCCGTCCCGGGCGGATTATCCCTGCCAGCGGGTGGGGGCTCCGCTGGCGCTGGGCGGACTGTTTTATTTTCTCAGTTTGTTTGGCATGGTTTCCGCTTTTCGCAAGGCGCGCGGGTTGATCAGGCAACATCGTCATGCTGTTGCGGGGGCCTGTGTGATGGTCTGTCTGGCCTGCGGGTGGGGGGTGCTCCAGCAAAATGAGGCCAGTGCGCTGGCGGAGAGCACCGGCACGTTCACGCCCTCGAATGGACCGAACCAACCCATCGGGACCGCGCGGGGCATCCATCCGGGCCGGGTGGCCTGGAGCTACGACCTGAGCGCCTGCACCTGGGACGGCCGGTCCAAGTATTGGTTTTCGACGAATTTCAACGACCAGGTCAAGATCACCAAAGTCCTGAACAACGTCATTTGCTCCGTGGCCGGCCAGGCGGACATCAGCAACGCCTGGGACGCGCTGTTCCGGTTCAAAAACGGCGGGGCGCCCTATGTGAGGGGCGAAAAAATCGCGGTGAAACTCAACCTCAACAATGGCGGGAGATACAGCAACACGATTGATGCCTCGCCCCAGTCGGTTTATGCGCTGTTGGAGGGATTGGTCAGCCAGTTCGGGGCGCGTCAGGCGGACATCACGCTGTGTGATCCGGCGCGGGAGGGCAAGTGTTCGGTGGTCTCCAACTATTGTCGCGGCGCGTTTCCCGATGTCATATACGATGTGAATCTGGGCGGGTTCACGCCCAACGCCTTCTCGTACTCGGCCCCGGGGCCGACGGAAACCTCGCTGTCCACCACCATCGTCAACACCAAATATCTGATCACCATGGCCATCTTGAAGCGGCATTGCACGCCGTCGGACACGTATCACGATCCCTCGGACAAAACGGATTATGGCAATGCCTCGGTCACGATGATTTTCAAGAGCTGCTGGGGCATCATCGGCGGGAAGCGGTCGAGCCAGCATTACCTCCTGCATGATTGGAATTATCCGATGTCCAGCTACAACCAACTGGTGGACATGTTTGGGAGCAAGAACATCAACGGGAAAACCGTCCTGAACATTCTCGACGGGCTTTATACCGGGGACCGGTGGAACAGCCAGCCGCACGCGTGGCGGATGGCCCCCTTCAACGGCCACTGGCCCTCGAGCTTTTTCGCCTCGCAGGATCCGGTGGCGTTGGAATCGGTGGGGGTGGACTTCCTGCGGTCGGAAATGCCGCTGATCAAGAACGCCGACCGGCATCTGCATGAGGCGGCGCTGGCGAACCATCCGCCCTCGGGAACGGTTTACCAACCGGACGGGGTGCGCCTGGAAAGTTTGGGGGTGCAGGAATACTGGAACAATGCCAGGGACATGCAATACAGCCGGAATCTGGGAACCGGCAAGGGCATCGAACTGGTTAAGATCGCCGCCGGGCCCGCCGCGGCCGGAACCGCCGCCGTGACCGGGGAAACCCCGACGATGGCCCGCGAGTAAGGCGGTTTAAAAATCAGCCCGGCCGGCCGGCCCCTTCAGCCCAGGCGCAGGAGTGCTTCTTCAATGAGCCGGGCGGCCAGATCATATTTGATGAGTGCGGTGTTGATCACCAGGTGATAATGCACCGGATCATTGATGTCGGCCTGGAAATATTTCTTCAGGTAACGTTCCCGACCCAGGTCTTCACGCTGGCAGAATTCCCGGGCCTGTGCCGGGGTTAATCCCTGGTCTTGACAGACATGCTCGATGCGCGGCCCCAGCGGAGCCACCAGCCGGACGTGGAGCACATGCGGCAGGATGGCCGTGGTGATGTTGCCGCCGCGGCCAATCAGAATGGCGTTGCCCAATTCGGCCAGCCCCAAAATGGTTTCCGCCGTCTGCTTGACGATGGTTTCCTGCGGCGGATGCAGGCCAAAGATGTTTTTGATCATGTCTTCCAAGGCGGAGATGCGGTCTTCCGGCAAATAATTGGCAAGATATTTGGGCAGTTTGTGCTCCTCCAGAACCTTTTCCATGAGGTTGCGGTCGAACACTGTCCACGGCTCCGCGATTTCGGTCCGATGAGACTGGAGGCGGGCGGCGAGCAGGTCGGCGACGATCTGCGCCCCGCAGCCGGCCTGGCGGGAGATGGTCACGGCCCGGCGGACCAAGTTCGGTTTATCAGTGAAGTGGCCGCCGGCGGCGACCTGACTGTTGATGAATGACAAATTACTGGTGGCGCTCATAATATCTTCCGGTGGGAGGGCGGGGGGTGGGGTGGGCCATGGCAACGGGGTGGCTGAGTCACGGGGGCGCGGCAGGCTGACCGTGGCCGTTTCGTCTGGCTGGGTTTGCTGGTCATAATCATCAATTTCTGCTGCGCCGCCGGGGTTTCCCCACACGGTGGGCGCCTCCGACGCGCCACCGATGCCCACGGCAACCTAGTCTGAAAGCGCCGATTGGCAAGGCCATTGGGACAGGTTTAACGGGAACTAATGTAGCGCATCAGTCATTTAAGGAAAACCACCTCTGCGGGGGCAAAACCGGTGGTTTTGGCGCCTCCGGGGGCGGGGCCGGGATGGAAAATGGATCGTCGTGAAATTTTTCACAAACTTTCTTGCGCGCGGGAGGGAAGTTCATTAATCATGATGCCCGTCATTTTGTGATGCAAAGGACAATAAATGATAATATCTAAAAAAGGGCCGGCAGAATCGTAATGCCAGCGATGTTTCCAAAGTGGACGAACTGGCTGCCGCTGGCGCTGGGGGCGAGTCTGGCCGTGGCGGGCGGTGTCGTGACGGCGGGCGTGGCGCTGTATGTCACCCCCAAGCACACGCGCGTGGGTTATGAGCCGGTGCAGCCGGTGCCGTTTTCCCATAAAATTCACGCCGGGCAACTGGGTTTGGACTGCCGTTATTGTCATAATGGGGTGGAGAAATCCTGGTTTGCCAATCTGCCGGGGGCCTCGACCTGCATGAACTGCCACAACCAGGTGCTCAAGGATGACCCGTTGCTGGCGGTGGTGCGCGAGAGTGCGGCCACCGGAAAGCCGGTCCCCTGGGTGCAGGTTCACAAGGTGCCGGATTACGTTTATTTTAATCATTCCGTGCATGTGACGCGCGGCATCAGTTGCGTGGAATGCCACGGCCGCATTGATCAAATGGATGAGGTTTATCATGCCAAGTCGTTCAGCATGAGTTTTTGCCTGGATTGCCACCGGGATCCGGCGGCGCATCTGCGCCCGACCAGCCAGGTGACCCATTTGGGGTGGCAATGGAATACGAATGCCGCGGTGGCCGCCGAAATGCAGGCCACCAACGGGGCCCATTTTGTGCATGATTGGAAAGTGGAATCGCTGCAAAGCTGCTCGGCCTGTCACCGATGAAAAATAATGTGAACCATTCAGCCGCGCCGGTCACCGGACGCCGTTACTGGCGCAGTCTGGATGAACTGGCGGAGACGCCGGAGTTCAAGGAATGGCTGCAGCGCGAGTTTCCCCAGGGGGCGGGCGAATTGGAGGACGGCGTCTCGCGCCGGCATTTTGTGCGGATCATGTCCGCCTCGCTCCTGCTGGCGGGCATCGGGGTGATGGGGGCGGGCTGCCGCCGGCCGGAGGAAAAACTGGAGCCGTTTGGCAAACAGCCGGAAAACTATACGTTTGGCGAGGCGCAGTATTATGCGACCGCCATGCCCACGCGCAGCGGGGCCGTGCCGCTGGCGGCCAAATCCTACGAGGGCCGCCCGGTCAAAATCGAGGGCAACGCGGAATTTCCGGGCGGCAATGGTTCCACTGACCGCTACGCCCAGGCTTCCGTTCTGGATGTTTACGATCCCGACCGCGCCAAGCGTTTCAAGCAGGGCGGCAAAATCGTCCCGCCGGAAGCCGGGCTGGCTTTTCTCCGCCAGCTTTCGCAATCGGCCGCGGCCGCCGGCGGACGGGGTCTGGCCTTTCTAACGGATCGCAGCACGTCGCCTTCGCGCCGGCGGTTGCAGGATTTGATCAGCGCGAAATTTCCGAAGGCCAGATGGTTTGCCTACGAGCCGATTGATTCGGAGATTCATCAGCGGGCGGCGACGATGGCTTTTGGCCCGGCGACGGTGGGCGGGGTGGTTTCGCCGCCCGTGCGTCCGGTCTACCATTTCGAGAAGGCGAAGGTCATTGTCTCGCTGGGGAGCGATTTTCTCGGGTCCGAGGATGATGTTCACAATCACATCCGCCGTTATGTGCAGGGCCGCAAACCGGAAAGCGGCGGGATGAGCCGGTTGTATGTCATTGAATCACTGTTCACGCTGACGGGGGCGGGGGCGGACCACCGCCTGCGGGTGCCGGCGGGGCGGATGGCCGTGCTGGCGGAGGCGTTGCAACGACTGGTGAAGTTTTCGGATGCCCTGCTGTCGTTCAGGACGATGGAGCCGAATCTGGCCAAATGGCTCACCGAATGCGCGGCGGATCTGGTGCGGAACCGGGGCCATGTTTTGGTGGTGGCCGGTCAGGCGCAGCCGCTGGAAGTGCATTTGCTGGCGCACGCCATCAATGCCGCTTTGGATGCCATTGGCAACACGGTGACCCTGCATCCGGTTCCCGCCTCCAACGCGGGCGGCATTGCGGACCTGGCGCAGGCCCTGGACGCGGGCGCGGTGGAAACGCTGGTGCTCCTCGGGGGCAACCCGGTTTATAATGCCCCGGCCGATTTGAATTGGGCCGTCACCCAGCGCAAGGCCAAAACCGTGGTCCGCCTGGGTTATTACGAAGACGAGACCTTTGCGCAGACGGACTGGCACATTCCGGCGGCGCATTATCTGGAATCCTGGGGCGATGCCACCACCAGCGACGGCACGCTGGTGCCCGTCCAGCCGCTGATTCAGCCATTGTTTGGCGGGTTGAGCGAACTGGAATTTTTGGCGCGCATTGCCGGCGAGTCGCAAACCAGCGCTTATGAAATCGTCCGCGCCACCTACCAGGGCTCGGAGGAAGCGTGGAAGAAATTTTTGTTCAGCGGTTACCAGCCGGATTCCGCCGCCGCCCCGGTGAGCCCCGGCTTTTCCGGCAGCGTGCCGGAGGTGAAGGAAACCACGGCTTCGGCGAACAGTCTGGACGTGATTTTTTATCGTGATGCAAAAGTGGACGACGGCCGTTTCGGGAACAACGGCTGGATGCAGGAACTGCCCGAGCCGGTCACGAAGATCACCTGGGACAACGCCGTGCTGCTCAGCCGCAAGACGGCGCGCGAACTCGGGGTGGAAAACGGCGACGTGGTGGAAGTGACGCTGAACGGCCGCACGGTCAACGGGCCGGTGTGGACGCAGCCGGGCATGGCGGATGATACGCTGGGTCTGGCGCTGGGTTATGGCCGCAGCGCCGCCGGACGCGTGGGCACCGGCGTGGGTTTCAATGCGTACTCGATCTTTACCGGCAGTCATGTGGCCAGCGGCGCGGCGATTCGCAAGACCGGCGAGACTTATGTGATTGCGACCACGCAGCATCACTGGTCCATGGAGGGCCGCCCGGCGGTGCGCGAGGCCAACTGGGCGGAGTATCAGAAACTCCCGGATTTTGCGGAAAAGATGCACGGGGTGGAGGCTCCCATTATCAAGTCCCTCTATCCGAACCCGCTGGATGAGGCCAAAAAGACGGCCTTGCATCAATGGGGCATGGCCATTGATTTGACGGCGTGCGTGGGTTGCGGCACCTGCGTGATCGCGTGTCAGAGCGAGAACAACATTCCGATTGTCGGGAAGGATCAGGTTAATCGCGGCCGCGAGATGCACTGGATGCGCATTGACCGTTATTACACGGCCGATCCGGCGAAGGAAAAGCCGGCCGATGCCTTTCAAAAGGACACTGCGCAGCAGTTCGCCGAATGGATTGACGATGTGCAGGCGGTGAACCAGCCGATGCTCTGCCAGCAATGCGAAGCCGCGCCCTGCGAAAATGTCTGCCCGGTCAACGCCACCGTCCATGACCAGGAGGGCCTGAACGTGATGGCGTACAATCGTTGCATTGGCACCCGCTATTGCTCGAACAACTGCCCGTACAAGGTCCGCCGCTTCAATTACCTCGATTACAACAAGCGCCCGCTCCCGGAACTCAAGGGGCCGATGTATTCCACCGCGATGTTCGGTCACAAGACCGGGGGCGAATTGGATTTGCTGCGCTGGTGGAAGGATCCCAACAGCGGCATGCGCGAAGAGGACGAATGGGATTTGATCAAGATGGTCAAGAACCCGGATGTCACCGTGCGCATGCGCGGCGTGATGGAGAAATGCACTTACTGCACCCAGCGCATCGAGCACGCCAAGATCAAACAGAAGGCCGCCGCCGGCGCTTCGGATAACGTGCGGCTCCGGGAGTCCGAAGGCACGATCCCCAAGACCGCGTGCCAGCAGGCCTGTCCGGCCGGGGCGATTGTCTTCGGGGATGTCAGCGATCCCAAAAGCAGGGTTTCCCTGCTCAAGTCGCAGGAGCGCAATTACACCGTCCTGGGCGACCTGCTCACCAAGCCGCGCACCACTTATCTTTCCCGGATTCGCAACCCGAATCCCGCCATGCCGGATTACCGGGAGTGGCCGCACAGTTTTGAGGAATACGAGCAGCACAACGGCAACCCGTTCGCCAATCCGTCTGACACCGTTGAGAAAGGAAACAGCTAATGGCCGAGGCCACGACCAATTTGAAGTCGCTTTTGCCGCCGGCGGAATTGCAGCGCGCGCCGGTGGTGGAAAACAATCGCGGCCTGGGTTTGCTGACCGACAAGCTCTCGGCGTTTGCGGAGGGGAAAATCCCCCGCTGGTGGTGGATTCTGTTCCTGCCGTCGGCGTTTTGCGCCACCGTGGTGCTGCCCGTGTGCCTGTTTTACCAGGTCACCACGGGGGTCGGGGTTTGGGGTAACAACCATCCGGTGATGTGGGGGCTGGACATCGTCAACTTCATCTGGTGGGTGGGGGTGGCCCATG
>CAZUBG010000177.1:0-12073 GCA_964618545.1 uncultured Bifidobacteriaceae bacterium
CCGCCTGAAGTCGCCCGAAGCTGAAATGGCCCGCCTGACCCACAATGACTATCTCGAACAGTTTTCCGATTCGGGACTGATCGGGGGCCTCTCGTATCTGGCTTGGGTTGCCCTGGCACTGATCACCAGCGGGCGGCGGCTCTGGCGCGCGGGGGATTTTTTGAGTATTGCCTTATTCGCCGGATTATTGTCGTGGTATCTTCAAGGGTTGGGTGAATTCAGCCTCTACATCCCCGCGCTGGCTTGGACGGCTTTTACGTTAATGGGTTGCCTGACCGGGCTTTCATCAAATGAATTCGACAAAAAGGCGGCTTTTTGATAGATTTCGCACGAAATGAAAATCCTGTTTTTGAACGGGCCAAACTTGAATCTGCTGGGGCAGCGCGAACCGTCATTGTACGGTCGCGAGACGCTGGCGGACATCGAGGCCAAAGTTCGCGAACGCGCCGCCCAATTGGAAGCCGAGGTCGAATTCCGGCAATCCAATCTGGAAGGTGAGTTGGTGGGTTGGATTCAGGACGCCAGGGGAAAGTTTGAGGCCATCGTCATCAATGCCGCCGCCTATACTCATACGAGCATTGCCTTGCGGGATGCCATCACGGCGGTCGGAATTCCAACCATTGAAATTCATCTCTCCAACATTCATGCGCGGGAAGACTTCCGGCATCAATCAATTATTGCCGCCGTTTGTCGGGGACAGATCTCCGGGTTTGGTCCAAAATCCTATCTCTTGGGGTTGGAAGCGGCGGTTGACGTCAAAACACGGTAAATTGAGTTAAAATCGCTTTTTTTGGCTGTTTTTACCCTCAAAACACCATTTTTCTGCCCTATTTTAGGACTTGACCCCTTCAAGCAAAACAGGTATTAATTAAAAACGATCCGAGACTTGAGACAAGCTCGATGAGCAAATCGTGCTGATTATTTTGGTTATTTGCCAAAAAAAACCAATTATTCTTAACTTTAACGAAAACGTATTGTGGATCTAAAAGACATCAAAGCCATCATTGATTTAATGAAAAAAAACTCCATCACGGAGTTTGAACTGGAACGTCAGGATTCAAAAATCAAGCTCAAGCGCGGGATCAGCGGACCCGGTGGTCAGTCAGAGGATTACCTTCCGGCCAATTTGGGAACCATGCCCCAATCAGCCGCTTTGAACAATCTGCAACCCTTGCCAGCCGTTCCGGTGGCCACTGGGGAAACTGACATCAAATCGCCCATGATCGGCACCTTGTACCGCGCCCCCTCGCCGGAAGCCTCCAACTACGCCGAAGTGGGTACGATCGTCAACGCAGAAACCGTGGTTTGCATCATTGAGGCCATGAAGGTGATGAACGAAATCAAGGCCGAAACCAGCGGCGTCATCACCCAGATTTTGGTGGAAAACGGCAAGCCGGTCGAATTTGGCCAGCCTTTGTTCAAAGTGCGGCCGAACTAACCGTCAAACCCAGGCGTCCGGCTGAATCCACACCCGGCCAGCCGAAGTCTGTTTGTTTTCTTTTAAAAGTCATGTTTGAGAAAATTCTCGTAGCCAACCGCGGTGAAATCGCCGTGCGGATCATTCGCGCCTGCAAAGAGTTGAATGTCAAAACCGTGGCGGTCTATTCCGAGGCGGATGTCAATTCCATGCATGTGCAAATGGCAGATGAAGCCATTTGCATCGGCAAAGCCCCCGCCTCGGAAAGTTACCTGCGGATTGACCGCATCATCAGCGCTGCGGAAATCGCCGATGTGGATGCCATTCACCCCGGATACGGGTTTCTTTCCGAAAACGCGCATTTTGCAGAGGTTTGCGAAAGTTGCAACATCCGCTTTATCGGCCCCAGCCCGCGCGCCATGCAGGCGCTGGAGGACAAGGCCGTCAGCCGCGCGCTGGCCAAAAAGGCCGGCGTCGAGACCCCGCCGGGATCGGAAGGCGTCGTCGAAAAAGAAAATGACGCCCTGGTTGTTGCCAAACGCATCGGCTATCCCGTCATCATCAAAGCGGTCGCCGGGGGCGGCGGACGCGGCATGCGGATCGCCCACAACGACATTTCCCTCGTCAAAGGCTATCACACCGCCCGCAATGAAGCCGAAAAGGCCTTTGGCAATTCCGGCGTGTACATTGAAAAGTACATCGAAAACCCCCATCATATTGAAATTCAGATTTTGGGCGACAACAAGGGGCGGATCATTCATTTGGGAGAACGCGACTGCTCCATTCAGCGCCGCAACCAAAAGTTGATCGAGGAATCCCCATCGCCGTTTCTGGACAATAAGTTCCGGAAATTGCGCGATAAAATCGGCAAAGCCGCCGTCCGCATCGCCGAGGCCGCCCGTTACACCAACGCGGGAACGGTGGAATTCATCGTGGATGAAGAGGGCCATTATTACTTTCTGGAAGTCAACAAGCGCATTCAGGTCGAACACTGTGTCACCGAAGAGGTCACCGGCATAGACTTGGTGCGCTACCAAATTCTGCTGGCCATGGGCGAACCGCTCCAGCATTCCCAGGGCGACATCCAGGTCAAGGGCCACGCCATCGAGTGCCGGATCAATGCCGAAGACCCGTTCGATGATTTCCGGCCCAGCCCGGGACGTTTGGAAATGTATTATCAGCCGGGCGGTCGCGGCGTGCGGGTGGACACCCATGCCTATGCCGGATATACCATTCCCCCCACCTACGACTCCATGATCGCCAAATTGGTGGCGGTTGGCAAAGACCGGCGCGAGGCGCTGGACCGGACCTACCGGGCCTTGTCCGAGTACATGATCACCGGCATTAAAACCACCATTTCGTTTCAAAAAGCGATCATGCAGGACCCCAATTTCCGGCGCGGGGTTTATTCCACGGCTTTTGTGGAACAACTCCTTGGCGGAGCCCGTCGTGAATTGATCGAGGATAAGACCTGACCGACCGGCCGCCGGGGGCTTATTTTCTTTTTGAATTAAATTTGACAGTCAACGGCTGCCGTTTATCTTTCTGTTTAAAGAACATATGGCCGAACTTCCTCCGAACATCCCGACCGGGGCCGTGCCGCCGCCGAAAAAAGAAACCGGCAAGGTGCAGCCCAAGAAAGAAACCGTCCGCATTAATTTGCCACCCAAGCCGTCGGCTGCGCCCACCATCAAGCTGCCCACGCTGCCACCGGGCGGCCCCACCGGGGTTCAAGCAGGTTCCACGGGTGCCGCCCCTGCGGCTCATATCCAACCCCCCCGTGCCACCGCCGCCGCGCCGGTTTCCATTGCGGCGTCGCAAGTCCGTGCGACCACCACCCAGCCTTCGCGCCCGGCTCCCGCTCCCGCCATCCCCACCATCAAGACAATTGATAAAGTGCTGATCTACACTCTAGCAGTACTCAGCCTCGCCGCCGTGGGCATCATTGTCTGGGGGTGCCTGTTCTCGAAAAACACCATCGAAAGTTTTACCAGCTAATCACATTATGGCATCACCCTTGATTGTCACCCTTACCCAGGATAATTTCGACACCCAGGCCCTCAAATCGCCCACCCCCATGCTGGTGGATTTTTGGGCCGAATGGTGCGGTCCCTGCAAACAGATTGCACCGTTGCTGGAAGAACTCGCCGCGGAATACGACGGCAAGGTCAAAATCGGCAAAGTGGACATTGATCAATATCAGGAATTGGCCGCCAAATACCGCATCACCGCCATTCCCACCCTGTTGATGATCAAGGGTGGCGAGGTCGTGGAGCAAATGGTGGGCGGCAAAAGCAAACGCGATCTGAAAGCCAGCCTGGACCGCGCCGCCGCTTAAATTCACCTTTCAACCTGAAACGCGGAGCCCAAGGGGCTTCGCGTTTTGTGCTTTTATTCACTCCCAGTTTCCCGGCGGCCGATTCGGCTTTGCGCCGACCGGATTCATAATTATTGTCATCCAATGAATTTAACCGAGCTGCTCTCCCAAGAGGAATTGCGCCAGCGCGAATTTCCCGTCACCCGCGAAAAAGTGTTTCTGGCCCATGCCGGCGTTTGCCCGCTGCCGGGCCGCGTGGCCGCCGCCATCGCCGAGTGCGCCCAACAGGGAACCCTCGGGGATCAGGAGGCGTTCATGATGGACCAGTTGGACCATGCCCGCCAACTGGCGGCGCAACTGCTGAATTGCCAGAGCCAGGAAATCGCGCTCGTCGGCCCCACCTCGCTGGCCCTCAGCTACGTCGCCGCCGGGCTGACTTTTCGCAAGGGCGACAACATTCTGGCCTACTACGATGATTATCCGTCCAATGTTTATCCCTGGATGGCGCTGGCCGGGCGCGGCGTGCAGGTGCGCCTGCTCAACACGCGGGGGCTTGGGGTCATCCGCCCGCGCGACGTGATGGGGCAGGTGGATGAAAACACGCGCCTGGTGGCGCTGGCGTCGAACCATTTCATCAGCGGCTACCGCGTGGACCTGGCGGCCATCGGCAAGTATCTGCGGGAACGCGGCATTCTGTTTTGTGTGGATGCCATCCAGACGCTTGGAGCGTTTCCGACCACGGTGGAGCAGGTTGACTTTCTGGCGGCCGACGCGCACAAATGGCTGCTCGGCCCCTGCGGCGCGGGCGTGCTTTATGTGCGCCGCGAATGGCAGGAACGGCTCAATCCCCCGATCTACGGCTGGCATAATGTGCGCTGCCCCAATTTTGTCGCGCAGGAACAAATCGTCTTCCGCAACGACGCGACCAAGTATGAGGCGGGCACCCAAAACCTGCTCGGCCTGGTCGGGCTGATCAAGGCGTTGGAACTGGCGCAGGAAATCGGCGTGGAGAACATTGCGGCGGAACTGCGGCGCAAGCGGGCGCTGCTGGCGCCGGCGCTGCAGGGCAAGGGTTGGACGGTGCTGAACGCCGAGGCCGCGCCGGAAAACGCCAGCGGCATCACCGCCTTTTTCCGGCCGGACAAAAACATGGCGGAGATTCATCAGACCCTGACGGCCGCCGGGATCATCACCTCGCTGCGCGGCAATCGCGCGGGGCAGCAGTTCATCCGAGTGTCGCCGCATTATTACAACACGGACGGGGAGTTGGAACGGTTGCTGGCGTTGCTGTGACGGGGGCGGGCGCCGGGGTGCAAAAGTCCGCCAAATCCGGTCCGGAAAAATATTTTCGGAGGGAAAGTTTCGTTACCTAGTAACGCGATGGGATGCTGATTCGCCTTGACACGATGGGTAAGTTGTTGATTTGGAAGGGGTTGAGGTGTGTCAAGGGAAATTGCCAATTTTGAGCGTTTTGCGTTACCAGGTAACGGGAATTTCAACCACAGGCACAGAGGCCCTGGGTGAGGGCGGAAGACGGGAAACGCCAAGACGGGGAGTTTAACCCCGGATTTCAGGATTGCCACGGATGGGAGGGAAAAGGCAAAGCGGGGACCAGGCAGGGATTTTAAACCACGAAATACAGGTTAAAAATTCCCCGTCCCCCGGGCCGTGTTTCGCGGTTAAAAAATCCCGGGTCTTTTCTCCGTGGTCCAAGCGTTCGGCGGGTTGAGTTCCCCGGTCTTTTCCATTGAACCCCCCCCGGGGCATGGCCTATGCTGCCGGGGTGAGCACGCCTTTCCCGGCCCCATTTCCGGTCCAGCGCCCGCGCCGCCTGCGGCAGTCGCCCGCCCTGCGGCGGTTCGTGGCGGAAACCCAGTTGAGCGCCGCCCAACTGGTCCTGCCCCTCTTCGCCCGCAGCGGCACGCACCTGCGCCGGCCGGTGGACGCCATGCCCGGCGTGTTCCAACTTTCCCCGGATGAAATCCTGCGCGACGCCGCCGCCGCCCATGAAGCCGGCGTGCCCGCCGTGCTGTTGTTCGGCATCCCGGACCGCAAGGACGCCAGGGCCTCCGGCGCTTACGCCAAGAACGGCATTGTGCAACAAACGGTGCGCCGGCTGAAAAAGGAACTGCCGTCCCTGCTGGTCATCACGGATGTCTGCCTGTGCGAATACATGGAGCACGGGCATTGCGGGATTGTGCAGGACGGGAAGATCCTGAACGATCCCTCGCTCACGCTGCTGGCCCGCACGGCCGCCAGCCACGCCGAGGCCGGGGCCGACCTGGTGGCCCCCAGCGACATGATGGACGGCCGCGTGGCCGCCATTCGCGCCGCGCTGGACGCCGGGGGGTTCACCGACACGCCCATCATGTCCTACGCCGCCAAGTTCGCCTCGGCGTTTTACGGGCCGTTCCGCGAGGTGGCGGAGTCCGCGCCCAAATTCGGCGACCGGCGCAGTTACCAGATGGACGCCGCCAACGGCCGCGAGGCCCTGCGCGAGGTGGCCCTGGACATTCAGGAGGGCGCGGATGTGGTGATGGTCAAACCGGCCCTGGCCTACCTCGACATCATTTACCGCGTGAAGACCGAGTTCGGCCTGCCCACGGCCGCCTATGCCGTGAGCGGCGAACACGCGATGATCAAGGCCGCGGCGGCGCGGGGTTGGATTGATGAGAAGGCGGTGACGCTGGAAAGCCTGCTGGCGATGCGCCGGGCGGGGGCGGACATTTTGATCACTTATGCGGCCGCCGACGCGGCCCGCTGGCTGAAGGCGGGCTAAGGGCCGGAGCGCGGGTTTGTGAGCCGCGGCACGCGGATGGCAGGGGGAAGCCAAAGCCGTTTTCAGGCTTGGTTCGGCAAGGTCGGCGCTGCGGGTCACAGACCCGCGCTCCGCCAGCGCGGCTCTGTGAGCCGCGGCACTCCGACGGCAGGGGGAAGCTAAAACAGTTTTCAGGCTTGGTTCGGCAAGGCAGGCGCTGCGGGTCGCAGACCCGCGCTCCGCCAGCGCGGCTCTGTGAGCCGCGGCACGCGGATGGCAGGGGAAGTCAAAGCCGTTTTCAGGCTTGGTTCGGCAAGGCAGGCGCTGCGGGTCACAGACCCGCGCTCCGCCAGCGCGGCTTTGTGAGCCGCGGCATTCCGATGGCAGGGGGAAGCCGAAACAGTTTTCAGGCTTGGTTCGGCAAGGCGGGCGCTGCGGGTCACAGACCCGCGCTCCGCCAGCGCGGCTCTGTGAGCTGCGGCACTCCGACGGCAGGGGGAAGCTAAAACAGTTTTCAGGCCTGGATTTGCAGGGTGAGTGCTGCGGGTCACAGACCCGCGCTCCGCCAGCGCGGCTTTGTGAGCCGCGGCATTCCGATGGCAGGGGGAAGCCGAAACAGTTTTCAGGCTTGGTTCGGCAAGGCGGGCGCTGCGGGTCACAGACCCGCGCTCCGCCAGCGCGGCTTTGTGAGCCGCGGCACTCCGACGGCAGGGGGAAGCTAAAACAGTTTTCAGGCTTGGTTCGGCAAGGCAGGTGCTGCGGGTCACAGACCCGCGCTCCGCCAGCGCGGCTTTGTGAGCTGCGGCACGCGGATGGAAGGGGGAAGCTAAAACAGTTTTCAGGCTTGGATTTGCAGGGTGAGTGCTGCGGGTCGCAGACCCGCGCTCCGCCAGCGCCCGCCGACGTGGCGAAGGGGGGCTAAAATTCCCGCGCTTTTGGTTTGACCCGCCTCGGCCCGGCTGGGTAGGGTTTACTTTCCTATTAAACAACACATATGATCGGTACGATTCGCAAGCATTCGGGTTGGCTCTGGATAATCATCATCATTGCCACCATCGTGTCATTTATTTTCTGGGGGGTGGGCTCCTCCAAAATGGGCGGCGGCGGCGACGTCAGCCTGGGCACCGTCTACGGCAAGCCCGTCACGCGCGAAGCTTATGCCAGCGCCCAGCGCGATTTCTACCTCTACTACTGGCTGAGCACCGGCAACTGGCCCGACAGCTCCACCATGACCCCCGCCGAAATCAAACAGGGCGTTTATGTGCGCGTGATGCTCACCCAAAAAGCCGAGAACATGGGCATTCAAGTGAGTGATGACGCCGCCGCCACCGCCGCCGCCGACCGCCTGCGCGCCATGAGCCGCAACGGACAGTTGATCTCGCTGGACGCCCTGGTCACCCAGGCCCTGGCCCCCAAGGGATTCAGCGCCGCAGATTTTGAAAACTACATCCGGCATGACCTGATGCTCGAGGAATTGGTGCGCGCCATGGGGTTGACCGGCTCCCTCGTCACCCCCCAGGAGGCCGCCGCCGATTACCAGGAGGAGCACCAGGAACTCTCCGCCCAGGCGGTGTTCTTTGATGCGTCCAACTATCTGGCCTCGGTCAAACCCACGGCGGCCGCCATCGCCCAGTATTACACCAATGCCCAGGCCAGTTACCGCCTGCCGGACCGCGTGCAGGTCAACTACGTCGTGTTTGATCCCAGCAATTACCTCGCCCAATCCCGGGCCGAATGGGCCAAAACCAACCTGCTCGAAAATGTGGAGGCTTACTACCACCGCGTGGGCGATGATTATCATGGCGCCAAAACCGCCCAGGAATCCCGCACCGTGATCACCAACGAACTCGTGCTGGCCCGCGCCCAGGTGGATGCCAAAAAGGAGGCCGACGCCTTCACCGCCCAGGTGTTTCTCCTTGAACCCGTCAAACCGGAGAACCTCGCCCTCGTCGCCAAACAAAAAGGGCTGACCCTGCGCCAGACGGCCCCCTTCTCCAAGGACACCGGCCCGCAGGAATTTGACGGCTCCGGCAATTTCACCAAGGTGGCCTTCGGATTGACGCCCGATTCCCCGCTCTCCGAACCCGTCACCGATGGCGGCGAGATTTATGTGATGGCGCTCGTCAAAACCCTGCCCAGCGTGATTCCCTCCTTTGAACAATTGCGCTTCCAAGTGGCTGCGGACTATGCCACGCGCCAGTCCATCCTCATGGCCCAGCATGTCGGCGAGTCCTTTTATCACCGCCTCACGAACGATCTGGCGGCGGGCAAATCCTTTGCCACGGCCTGCGTGGTGAGCGGGCTCACCCCCCGCACCCTGCCCCCCTTCTCGCTCATCACCGATGAGCTGCCCGATCTCGGCGCGCGCGCCAGCATGCGGCAGCTCCAGCAGGCGGCCTTCACCACGCCGCTGGGCAAACCCAGCGCGTTCCAGCCGACCACCGACGGCGGTTTCATCCTGCTGGTCGAATCCAAACTGCCCCTGGACACGGCCCAAATGAAGACCGATTTGCCCGAGTTCACCACCGAACTGCGGCGCTCGCGCGAGAACGAGGCCTTCAACGAATGGTTGCAGACCGAGGCCGGGGCCCACTTGCAAATGCCCAAATCCGAGTGAGCGACACCCTTAAACTCTCCTCCCCCGCCACCCACGAGTTCTGGGAAATTCCCGTCCTGTTTGAAGACGAGCACCTGCTGGCCCTGGACAAACCCGCCGGCCTGCTCACCTCGCCCGACCGCTACGATCCCGAACGCCCCAACCTGATGCGGCTCCTGCATGACGGCATCACCGCCGCCAAACCCTGGGCCCGCACCCGCCAACTGACCTACCTGAGCAACGCCCACCGCCTGGATTTTCAAACCAGCGGCGTCATCCTGCTCGCCAAAAACAAGCCCGCGCTCGTCCAGCTCGCCAACCTCTTCGGCACCGAAAAGCCCGAGAAAAAATACCTCGCCCTCGTCCGCGGCGAACCCCCCGACACCCATTTTGAAGTCGAGGTCAAACTCGCGCCCCATCCCGTCAAGCCCGGCCTCATGCGCGCCGATTTCAAGGGCGGCAAGCACGCCAAAACCATTTTTGACGTCGTCGAGAATTTTCCCCGGTTCGGCTACGCCCTGCTGGGCTGCCAGCCCCTCACCGGCCGCACCCACCAGATTCGCGTGCATGCCAGCCACGTCAGCCTGCCCATTGTCGGCGACGAGTTGTACGGCGGCAAACCCCTGTGGCTGTCCCGGTTGAAATCCGATTACCGCCTCAAGCCCGGCCGCGAGGAACGCCCCCTGCTCGCCCGCGTCGCCCTCCACGCCGAACAACTCAGGCTCAACCATCCCGTCACCCAGGAACCCGTGACCATCACCGCCCCCCTGCCCAAGGACCTGCGCGTGGCCCTCAAATACCTCCGGCAGTATTCCGTCTGAGGCCTTATTTTTGCTTCGTATAAACCGCCCGGATTTCCGCCGCCGACAGCGCCCGGTTGTAAATGCCCACCTCATCAATCAGGCCCCAAAAATTGAGCACGGCATGCTGGCCGGACGCTCCGATCCCCGCGTCGGTCGTAAACTCATATTCCGCCTCATACGCCGCGTCGGCGGCGGGATACGCCACGCCATCCACATAGAAGACCACCATCGTCCCGGATTTCGTCACCGCCAGGTGATGCCAGTTCGTGTCCTTGATGGACGTGTGCGCCTTCGTTTCGCCGCCCCGGACATTGTATTTGCTCAAGAGCGGAACCCCGGTGGTGTTCAAATACAGCGCATAGCCATTCTGCCCGTAGCCAAAAATAACGGCCCGGGGGAAATCCGCCGAAACCGCTTTCGCGTTGTCGCGCTTGATCCAGGCGGCGATGGTGAAGTCCTGCAATTGAAGGGCCGCGGGATTGCCCACCTTCACGGACGTGCCTTTGGTGCCGTCCAGCGCAAAGGCCAGTCCCACCTTTCCCTTTTCATAAGCGGCGTCCCCCGTCAGTTCCCCGTTGTTGCCGCCCGCACTGTCATTGGCGTTTCCTTCGCCAGACCACAGCGCCACCAGGCCCGGCGGCAAATGGCTTTGCCGGCTGTGAATCCTGATTTTGGACCAGCCCCGCCAGCCGCCCAAGCCCAGTCCGGACAGCACCACCACCGCTGCGATGAGGCCCAGGGCATTCCGCAGGGCGCGCGACTTCGCCGGGGCCGGAGAAACCGCCGCCGCCGCCGGCACGGTGACGGCCTCTTTGCAGGTCGGACAATGGATTTGCGACCCGGAATGAAGGCTGTCGCTGGGAACGTTCTGGCCGCAGAACGGGCAGGAGAATTTGAATTCAGCCATAAAAGTTAAACGCTTTATCGCCGATGGGTTTGGTTCGCAAAGGTTTAACAAGAAGACGCGCCGTCGGACAAGATTTATTTACCGGTTTGGTTGTTGTCCCATCCGTGTTAATCCGTGTAATCCTTGGTTAAAAAATCCCCCCACCCCCGGTCTGCGGTTAAAACCGCGCAACCAAATCTGCCTGCTGGTGTTTTCCTTACATCGCTGCTATATTGACCTTATGAATGTGGTTGGAAAAATCAGCCTCGGCCTCGCCGCCGCCGCCCTGCTCGGGCCCGTCGCGCACGCCGCCCAAGAGGTGTCCGCCGCCGGGGATGCCGCCGCCCGGCTCACCACCGCCGCCTCCGCCGACCAGCCGTACGCCCAGATCATTGCGCGCAACGTGTTCGCCCTGCTGCCCCCGCCGCCCCCGGTGGACCCCGACGCCAAACCCGTGGATCCCCCGCCCAAGATCACGGCCAACGGCATCACCTCCATTTTGGGCCAGTTGCAGGCCCTGTTCAAAGTCTCCTTCCCCGCCAAGGCCGGCCAGCCCGCCAAAGACCAGTCCTACATGCTCAGCGAAGGCGAGCGCCAGGACGACATTGAAGTCACCAAAATTGACGAAGTCGCCGCCACCATCACCTTTGACAACCACGGCACCATCCAGGAAATCCCCCTGGTGGTGGCCAAGGATACCGGCTCCGGACCCGGACCCATCTCCGGCGGCCCGCGCAATCCCTTCGCCCCGGGCGCCCCGGGCGGGTTCCCCAGCCCCCGCCGCCCCGGCGGTTTTGCCGGCGTGGGCACCATGGGCGGCGTTCCTGCGCCCATGCCCCAAGCCAACAATAATAACGGCAACAACAACCAAGCCTATCAGCCGGACAGCGATTTAGCCCCGGAAGAACAGGCGGTCTTGATCGAGGCCGAGCGCGCCCGGCTGCTCAGCATGGAAGACGCGGCCGGCAACGGTTCTGACGTTCCCAGTGCCAAGACGGGCTACTACCCCCCAGCCTTGCTGCCGCCCACCAAATACTCCCCTCCCGATGCGCTGGGTACTGGAACTGGCCCGGCCGCCACCGGTTCCGTGAACCCCTAATCCGCCGGGCTGCCCCTCTCATCGGGCGTTTCCCATGCGCTCATTTACTGTAGGCCCGGTGCCCTCACCGGGCGTCCCCCCGCCGCCGGAGCGCGGGTCCGTGACCCGCAGCGCTGACCTTGCGAAACCAAGCCTGAAAACATCTTGCAGTTCCCCTTGCCATCGGCGTGCTGCGGCTCACAGAGCCGCGCTCCGGA
>CAZUBG010000178.1:0-12005 GCA_964618545.1 uncultured Bifidobacteriaceae bacterium
GACGACAAAGACGACTTGCTCCGGCCCTATTCGGAAACGGAACTAAAGAAGGCGCGCGGCGCCATCGCGTCGCTCACCAATGTTAGTCCGCAGGCTTTGCGTGAAGTGACCGTTGCAGAGGAAAACGTCATCCGCCCCGTCATCCGCCGCCGCGACCTCGTGGACTTGTTCGACACCACGCCTGATATTTGTGGCCAAGACCTCGACGTCTCCCGCTACATCCGCGATGGCGATGACAACGACGTACAGTTTTTTTGGCGCAGCGTCGAAGAGGACGCGCCAGCAGAAAATGAGCCTCCGCCGCATCGCGATGAACTTTGCCGTGTCTCCATTGGTGACGCCGTGAAGTTTCTCGGCAAGAAACCCCGAGCGTGGCGCTGGAATCCACTTTCCGAAGAGTGGGAAGAATCCAAAATTGCCCGGCCTGGTGTCGTTTATCTCGTGGACGTGAAAAGCGGTGGATACAGCGACGCCACTGGTTGGACTGGCGACCCGAAGGACAAACCCACGCCCCATCTTCCAAAGGACGGCGAGCTTCCCAAATACGCTGGCAATCGCCTCACCTTTGCTCGCAAGTGGCAGTCGCTCGCAGAGCACACTGCGAAAGTCGTCAGCGAGATGAAGGCCATCGCCGCTGCACTTGCCATCAGCGATGCAGACGCCGCGCCGCTCCACACCGCCGCGCTGTGGCATGACATCGGAAAGGCGCACGGCGAATTTCAGGCCATGCTTGTCAGCAACGACATTTCACGCCAAGACACACTTTGGGCGAAATCGGAAAACAAGAACGGCAAATGCAACCGCTGCGGCTTTCGCCACGAACTTGCTTCCGCCCTCGCTTGGCTACTCGCCGAATCCCCTCACGCGCCCGGCAAGCCTGGGGCTATCGAGCGCGATCTCGTCGCCTACCTCATCGCTGCGCATCATGGCAAAGTCCGCCTTTCCATCCGCTCGCTGCCAGAGGAAACCGGCAATCCCAAAACCCCCGACGCTCTTTATGCCCGTGGCGTCTGGCAGGACGACATACTCCGTGCCGTCTCGCTTGGCGAATTCACAACGCCAGAAATTGCACTCGATCTTAGCTTCATGCGAATGGGTGAAGGCCAGCATGGCCCCTCGTGGCTTGCCCGCACCGTCGCCCTGCGTGACCGCCTCGGCCCATTCCGCCTGGTTTTTCTCGAAACCCTGCTGCGCGCCGCTGATGCTCGTGCTTCGCGTGAAACAACAACCTGACGCCATGCCCAGCATTACCCTCAACGGTTGCGCTCCCATCCCACTCGCCCACTATTTGAAAGCATTAGGCATCCTGCGGCTGGTGTCTGAACAGGCGGATAGGAACGCGACTGGTCACTGGCAAGGTGAACAATTTATTCTCAATTCACATTTGGATTGCGCCTCTCTGACGGAGTTTTTCCTTTGCAAATATCAGCCAACACCAGTGCTCAATCCCTGGAATGGAGACGGTGGTTTTTTTGAGGACTCAAGAGCAGGAGCGGTAGAAGTTCTTAAAGCTGTCACCGAAAGCACGTCAGACAGGTTCGCTCCATACCGGGCTACAATTGATGCCATTCGGTCAGTTTTTGATCGCAACAAAATCTTTGAGAAACCAGCAGACGAACAGAAGAGCAGAGTTCTTATGGCACTCCGCGGCGCTCTGCCATCAGATGCAATCGGTTGGATCGATGCAGTCGCGGTTCTGACCGATTCTGGCCCAAAATACCCGCCACTTCTTGGCAGTGGAGGCAACGACGGGAGTATCGATTTCAGTAAGAACTTCATGCAGCGGCTTACCATAATTCTCGACTTGGCGACCAATGCATCCACTCAGCGAGCAGATAACTGGTTACGTGCGTCCCTGTTCCAAGCTGCAACACCTGCTTCGACTACACCCGACAAGATCGGGCAGTTTTTTCCGGGTGCCGCCGGCGGTGCCAATGCTTCAGCGGGCTTCGACGCAAAGCCAGCCGTCAACCCTTGGGATTTTGTGCTGATGATTGAAGGGACTTTGCTGTTTGCTGCCGCTTCAGTGAAACGACTTGAGAGCGCGGGTGACGGCTCACTGGTGTATCCCTTTTGTGTTAGTCAGGTCGGCAGCGGCTATGCCAGTGCCGCCCGCGCGGATGAGGAAAAGGCCCGTTGCGAAATTTGGCTTCCACTTTGGAATCAGCCCGTAACGCTCCCTGAACTTCAAGCAGTGTTCAACGAAGGCCGGGCGCAGGTTCGTGGGCGTCCAGCTCGCAACGGCGTGGACTTCGCACAAGCTGCCGTGACGCATGGGGTAGATCGCGGAATTTCGGCATTTCACCGATACGCGATTCTGGAGCGAAATGGTCAGTCGAACTTCGCCACGCCGCTGGAGCGAATCATCGTTCGACGCAATGCTCGCGTGGATTTACGGGCAGACGTTGAGCACTGGCACGCCCGCTTGCGATATAAGGCCGATCCATTCTCCAAGCCAAAGCCGCCAGCTTCAGTTGTCGCCGCGTTCAATCTCCTGGAGCGGCGTATCTTCGACCTTTGCCGGAACAATTCGCCGACGCACCTACAATCTGTAATTGCCGCGCTTGGGGCGATGGAACGGGCAGTCGCACGCAGTTTCAAATGGGCCACCACGGAGGATAAGGCCAAACGGCAGAACATTTATCCGCTTCACGGATTGAGGCCTGAGTGGTTGGCTGAAACCGAGCAGTCCTTGGAGTTTCGGCTCGCGGCATCCGTTGCCGGGATGTGCGTCTTATTCGGCCGGGGCAAAGAAAAACTCTGGTTTCGTCACCATTTGGAGCCACTCAAACGTTTGGAGCAATCCGAGCATTTCCGCGCCTCGTGGACGGAAAAGAATTCTGAAAACGATGTTGTCTGGCACGACGGCAACCTGACCGACACTCTCAACACCATCTTCGTTCGGCGCGTCCTACGCGCGGAGCAGTCCGGCACGGAAGGCTGGCCAGACGATTCGCCACGGCTCGCATGCCTCGACGACATCACCTCTTTTATCGAAGGTCGCACAAACGACGCTCTGCTGGCGGACCTCATCTGGGGTTTAAGCCTGCTCGACTGGCAACAGGTGAAACCGTTGATGCCTGAATTCCATGATGCTCCCGACGCAGTTCCTTCTTCGTTCTACGCCCTGTTACGGCTTTGCTTTCGCTGCTCCACCGGGAAGGACGACGCCGTCCCCCTCGTGCCCGCGATTCTCCAGCGCGCAATGAATGGCGACGGCAAAGCCGCCTCTGAACTATCCGCACGCCGTTTGCGCGCGTCGGGAAAAGCGCCGCTCGTCAAAGATCTGCCCGTCAGTGGTGACATCGCCCGACGCACAGCGGCGGCGATACTTTTCCCCATCAGCCGTCGCGATTTCCGCCTGCTTGAAAATATGATTCTCAAACCACAGAACCAATAAACCACATGAACCTTGAACCACTCAAAAACCAACCGCGCCTGCTCCTCAAAGCAGCCTTGCGGCCTATCCAAGGCACGCGCTTTCAACCCACCGGATTCCCGGACCTCGGTGCCGCCACCTACGACGGCCCGGACGGCAAGAAGATGCTCCTAGTGGAATCTGCTCAAAGCATGGCGAACCGGCTCGAAGCCGTCTGCTGGGACACCACTTCGAACAACTGGGTGCTCCCCCTTCAAGGGCTGCCAGCGGTGCTCGTGAATGATAAGACGGGCAAGCCGCTTACGAACTCGGTGCTCGAAGCGCACCGAATCAACAGCCCTTACATTACGAACGCGAAAGGCTTCGAGGAAATCAAGGCCGCCATTGCCTTCGACGATAAACGCCCGTTCAACCGCGAGCCGCTGCTGCGTGCGCTGCTCAAATATGATGCAAACTCGCTGCTTCACGGAATCTTTTTGGAGAAAATCGCTGGCGTCATCCGGCTGCCCCGCGCTTTAACCGCTTTCATTGAAGCTACGGATGTCACGACTGTCTCCAGCGGTGGTGTGAAGAACGACCGCGTCCGTGCATCGAAAGGTGACGAAGGACAGACTGCGAAAGAGGGTTTCGGCAACGTTCCTTTTCACCGTGAAGAATACTGCGGAAGCATCACGGCTTTCTTCAATCTCGATCTCGCGCTCATGCGCGGCTTCGGACTCGGGACGGATGTTGAAGCACTGCTCATCGCACTGTCGCTCTTCAAAATTCAACGATTCTTCTACGAAGGCCTTCGCTTGCGGACAGCCTGTGATTTGGAAATTGATGGCGCACTCGTCGTTCAGCGCCCCGGCGGCTTCGTAGTCCCTTCGCTTAAGGAACTCGAAGACGCGCTACCTGCGCTTATCGCCAAAGCCTGCGCGAAAAGCGATGGCAAAGACCGCTTCACCACTCTGACTTTTGAAGAAGGTAAGGAGGGTAAGAAAGAAAAGACCGCAAAAGACGGCGAAAATGAAAGCTCAGAGGAATAGGCGATGACCCTCCTCGAACTCAGATTCCACGCCGGACGCTACCATGCCACGCCGTGGGGGCGACACGTCAACGAAGGTGCCATCGAATGGCCGCCATCGCCGTGGCGCATCGTTCGCGCACTGATTGCGACGTGGTATTTGAAAGCGCGTCTGGAAATCCCAGAGCCCACCATCTGCGCCCTTACCAACGTGCTCAGCCATCCACCGGAGTTCCGCCTGCCCCGCGCCAGCACCGGACACACGCGGCATTTCATGCCTATCAACCAAGGGAAGAAGACTGCAAAAGTTTTCGACACTTTCATTCAGCTCTCAGAGAAAGACGCCGTGCTCGTCGTATGGAACGTGACTTTGTCGCCCGATCAACTCGCCGCGTTGCAAATTCTCGCCGAGCGACTCGGCTATTTTGGGCGCGCTGAAAGCCTCGTCGAGGCTTGCGTGAGAATCGACTTGCCGGAGAAAATCGAGCAGACACATTCAGTATCTGCACTGCTAATCGAAGGCACGCCGCAACCACCAAATACTGAACTCGTCCGCCTGCTCGCGCCGATGACGCCAGCGGGCTACAAAACATGGCGCACCGATTTTCTTTCCGCGAATGCGCCACCGGCCGACGGAACAAAGAGCGACAAAAAGAAAGCCCAAGCACCAGAAGCCCCAGACGATCTTTTCACCGCGCTCCACGCGGACACTGGCGAACTCCAAGCCGCAGGCTGGAATCTTCCGCCTGGTGCACTTTATGTAAATTACATCCGCCCGGAAAATGCCTTCGCTTCCGCGACCCGTTCGCGTGCGCCGCGCTTAGGGCCGCAGCCCATCGTCGCCCGCTACGCCGTGGTGAGCGCCGTCGCGCCGAGCATTTCGACGGCGGTCTCTGTCGCCGCTCGTGTGCATGATGCACTCTGCAAATGGTCCGATCACGGCAGAGGCCGCGCCACCGTGTTCACTGGTCTGGATGGCGACGGGAAACCACGCATCGACCACCGCCACGCCCACATTTTCTGCGAAGCCAACGGCCCGCGCGACGCGATAACGCATATTACCATTTGGGCACCGATGGAATTCGACGAGGGTGCCTGCCTCGCACTACGCAGGCTGAACAAAGTCTGGGGCCATGGCGGCCACGATATTCGTCTCGTCCTCCATGGCATCGGCCAGCCCGGCGATTTCAAAGACTGTGCGCTCTTTGGAAAAGCCAGAGTTTGGCGCTCGCTCACGCCTTTCGTTCCTACGCGCCACGCGAAAACCTTCCGCGATGGGCGTCCGAAGATGGACGCCAGCGGCTGGCAGGTAGGTTCTGGCGCTCATGACCTGCTCCGCCTTCTCTCCCTCCATCCGTTAGGCAATGCCGCCACCATTAAGCAATGCGACGAACGCGAACGCCCGTTTCAATTTGGCAACCGACACCTCCGCTCACTCCAATTCCAGACCATCCGCTACGATGGGGGAGGAAATCGCGGCAACAGTTCCGGTAATGCTTTCACAATCATATTTCCCGAACCCGTCAGCGGCCCGTTCGCCTTTGGTTACGGTTCCCACTTCGGCCTCGGTCTTTTCGTGCCAGTTACGGATTCAAAATAAATCCATGAACCTATGAACGACCAAAACCCATCGGCTCCGTCTGAAAATCGTTTAAGCGAATCGGAATTACCATTTGCACCGAGGGAAATTTCCCCGGGAACTTGTGGAACGAGGTCCGATAACAATCGCCAGCCGCGTAAAATATCAAGCGAGCCAACGCAAGTGAAGATTGTGGTGAATCTGGCACCCGTCGCATCACAAACAAGCGAAGCGCCAAAGCCTGAAATTCCAGCTTTGCCGGTCTCGAATCCATCCTTGGCCCCGGACGCTATCTTGCAGGCCCCTGCGCCGTCTGAGCGCGTATTGCGCACGGAAGCCGAGCCACAACAAATTCCGGCGCGGATGCTGAACGAGTTCGTCTATTGTCAGCGACTTTTTTATTACGAATTTGTGGAGGGTGTTTTTGTTGAAAGCGTGGACACGTTACGAGGTGGTGCTATTCATAAACGCGTTGATTCAGGCAACGGGGCTTTGCCAAAGGCCAAAAAGAAAACGGATGCTGACAAATCAAAGCGAGAGGAAAAACCGGTGGAAGCCGAACTCGCTATCCAAGCGCCAGAAACGAAGGATGCCGAACCTGAAATCATCCATTCGCGCTCGGTGCAAATGGGTTCGGAACGGCTGGGTGTCGTTGCTAAAATGGACCTGGTCGAGACGAAAGCCGGGAAGGATGACTTGTTTACCGCATTGGAGGTCTGTCCGGTGGATTATAAGGCCGGTGCGCCCAAAGAGGGTGAGGAAGCCAATGAATTGTGGGACACGGACAAGATGCAGCTTGGGTTGCAGGCGTTGATTCTGCGGGACAATGGTTACCACTGTAACGAAGGCGTCATTTATTATCGTGCCACCAAGCAGCGGGTTCGCCTGCCCATCACTCCTGAACTGGAAAGTTGGGTTCTGGAAAAGATCGCCGAGGCCAAACGCGTCATTACCGGACCGATTCCCGCGCCGCTGGTTCATTCACCCAAGTGCGTGCGCTGTTCGCTCGCGCCGGTTTGTTTGCCGGATGAAACACGGATGCTGTCCCAACCCTCGTCGGAAGAAGGCCCACCCCAACCGGCCGACGCTCCCCGGCGATTGATCGCCGCACGGGATGACACCCGGGCGCTATACCTCAATACGCCCGGATATCGTGTGGGGTGCAAGGATGAGGTCTTGCAGGTGAAGGATCAGGACCGGGTCATTGAGGAGGTGCGGATGCGCGATGTCTCGAATGTGGCCCTGTTTGGCAACATCCAGATTTCGACCCAGGCGATTCAGTCGCTCTGCGAAATGGAGGTGCCCGTCACGTATTTCTCCATGGGCGGCTGGTTCTACGGGATTACCAGAGGTCATGCGCTCAAGAACATTTTCCTGCGCATGGAACAATTTCGCCTGGCGCGGGATGAGAAAATCTGTCTATCGCTGGCCCGGCAATTTGTGCATGGGAAGATTCGCAACCAGCGCACGCTGTTAATGCGCAATCATCTGGAGCCGCCCGAGGTGATCATTGGGAAACTCAAGCGAGCCTCCGAGGATGTTCTGGCGGCAGTGTCCCTAGAGGAATTGCTCGGCATGGAGGGAGCGGCGGCGAGCCAGTATTTCCAGCAATTCAACGGCATGATCAAAGTCGAGGATGACGACCTTCCCGGTTTTGAAACGCCCAAAGACAGCAAACAGCTTGCCTTTAATTTCAACTTCACGAACCGCAACCGCCGTCCACCCACCGATCCGGTAAACGCCATGCTCTCACTGGCGTACAGCATGTTGGCCAAGGATTGCACGCTCGCGGCGCTGGCGGTGGGTTTTGATCCTTATCTTGGGTTTTATCATCAGCCGCGTTTCGGTCGGCCAGCCCTGGCGCTGGACCTGATGGAGGAGATGCGTCCGCTGGTGGCGGAATCCACGGTGTTGAGTTGCATCAACAACCGCGTGATTACGGAAAAGGATTTTGTGCGAGCCGGACAGGCGGTGAATCTCTCCGCGCCGGGCCGGAAGCGGTTTTTCCAGACGTATGAGCAGCGCATGTGCTCCTTGATCACGCATCCGTTGTTCGATTATAAGGTCAGTTATCGACGGGCACTGGAATTGCAAGCACGATTGCTGGCGAAAACCCTGACGGGCGAAATTGCCGAATATATTCCCTTGATGACGAGGTGAAAACAAAACCACATACACTCCTTTGCACGGTTGGCACAAGTTTGCTCGGACATGCAAAAAATCCCGCAGTGCCGGACAAGATGAAGCAAGCGCTTACAAGCAAAAACAAGCAAGCCATTCTCGAACAATTGCGGCTTTTGGAAGGCTCTAACCGTCTCTGCGGTGCGGAGATAAACACCGTTACCGAATTGCAAAGTTCAGGCAGTTATGTATTGCAAAAAATCGTTTTTCTCGTGTCGGATTCCGAAGAGGGAACCCTGAGCGGCCAAATCTTGGAGGAATATTTCTCCAATCATCGGGATTTCTCTGGAATCGCCATAAAGCACGATGTTATTTCGGGATTGCAGGATGGCGACCCAAAGCGTTTCAAAACAAAAGGTTTGCCAAATTTGGTCCGAAAAATTGGAGATCACATCCGAGCGGTCGGCGGGCCTGAAATTGTCGCCATAGATGCCACTGGCGGCTACAAGGCACAAATAGCCATAGCAGTTCTTGTTGGGCAAGCACTTGATCTGCCGGTCTTTTATAAACATGAACGCTTTGATTCGATCATTGATTTTCCACCCATGCCGATCAGCTTGGATTTTTCAGTTCTCGCTGAAAACGCCCATCTCCTTGTGTCCCTTGAACGCGAGGGCACGCTTACGAGCGACGAAATCTCGGGTATTGGTCCCAAACTGCGCGTTTTCCTAAACGAAGAGCCTTGCGATGGCAAGGTGCTCTACGAACTGAATGCTGTGGGACAAATCTATCTCACCGCGTTCCGCCAGCGGGTGCCCCGCCGCATCAAGGTTCACTCGGCGGAGAGTCGAAAGACCCCCACATTCGGAAACGACCACCATTATCCGGCTGGGTTTAAAGAATTCGTTAACAATGTCTGGAATCAAAATTCTTGGATTGAGACAATCCACACGATCCCTTTTGATCCTTCTGCAAAAAAAATGGGATTTGCGGTAAAGCCACTCGACGGGGAACGGGTATTGATCGGCTGGTTTGAGCATAGCCGTTTTCGGGTGATGATCGCTGATGAATCATTTGACGCTTTGGCGCTGGCGGCGGACATTTTAAATCGCGATTACCAAGCATGAAATTTAACCAAACACTCATTCTTGGAGACCTCTCAGGCTTGCAGGATTTCCTGTTTGATGTGGCTGCGGAAGGTGGCGGGCAAGCGCGGCGCTTAAGAGCAAGATCGCTATCCATTTCTTTGCTTGCGGAATGTGCCGCCCGCCGCATTCTCGACTCAGTCGGCTGGACTCGAAGGGAATTCGTGTTTTTGTCAGCAGGGAAGTTCTTATTTGCCGGTCCACATTTGGATGAAAACAGTCTCGTGGCAATTAAATCAGCCGTTGAAAAAATAACCCAATGGTTGCTGACGGAGACTTGCGGCGGGCTGCGTCTGGCAGTCACTATTTGCGATTCGCCTGCTGAAACGTCGCTGGTCGACGCTTTTTTTCTCGCACAACACATGTTGCAGAAAGAAAAACTACGGCCTTGGGCTGGCTGCGTCACGGAGACGGGGCGATGGCTGACGGAAAGGCTGGTTTTGCCAGAACTGTCCCCGCCATGTGAATTATGCCGCCGCCGTCCAGCGCAGCAGGCTTACAATGACGATGGCCTTGAACGAAAGATTTGCCAAAGGTGTTACAACGACTGGCGATTGGGCCGAGATTTGCCCAATGCGCGTTGGTTGGAACTACATTCCGTATCCGGTGAAAAGGAATTTAACCTCCTTGGTTTCGGAGTGCGGGCGAGCGCCGAAAACCGTCCTTCTTCCGAAGCGATAAAAGTTTTTCCGATCGGTTCGCAGTTCACATCCGGCGATTTGAGAATTGTGCCATATCCACTTGCGCGTCATGTGCCGCAAGATAAAGCAGGTCGACCTATTGAATTCAAAGAGTTAGCAGCCCATTCTGAAGGCGCACCATTGTTGGGCATCCTCAAAATGGACGCAGACAACCTTGGCCTCGCTTTTCGAGAAGTTCTAAACAACACGACGGATCTCCTTCCTCTCACGCAATTCAGCAAGCGTTTGGACGATTTTTTTGCCACCGAGTTGGAAAATGTGATGAAGCAACCTCCTTGGGACTTGCTCTATGTGGTGTTCTCTGGGGGCGATGACTTGCTGCTCATCGGCCCGTGGAACATCGCCTTTGGCCTTGCGTGGCGAGTTCGGCAAGAATTTATGCGAGCCTTCTCCAGGGACAGCCTCACCCTCAGTGCTGGTTTGGCGGTCATCAAACCTGCTTTCCCCATCCGCAATGCTGTTGAGCAGGCCGACGCATTATTGGAGCGCGCAAAATCCGAGCGTGCCCCCGCCGCAGAAACGGCAAAAGACCAATTTGCCGCATTTGGCCAGGTGTGGAAGTGGAACGATCACGAAACCGTCCTCCGCGCGGCCGAGCAACTCATTAGTTGGGTGAAAAACGACGCGGCAATGCCTCGAGGATGGCTGCACACGTTCCTCAAACTGGCGGAAGATCGGAATCGTCCGAATGCCGGACCGGTAACCGCCCGCCTCGCCTATCACATTGGAAGAAATCTTGCATCTCCACACACGGCAGGGCCGAAGGGGGAACTTCGGCGATGGGCCGAAGCTGTGCTTGAGGATTTCGATGCGGGCGTCCGTTCCGAAACACGCCTCCTCCCAGCCATTCTTCGTTATGCACTCACTGCGACGCGTTTACCAACAAAGGACGAATCATGAATAAAGAACGACAACACTCATTTGGGAATCGGCCATTCGAGCAGGCTTTCGGCGGGCAAAAATCTCAAACACCACGCGCTGCACCCCAAACCATCGGTGACATTTGGCCGCATTACCTGGAGGGGGGCTACTTTGCTTCTGAAGGCTATTTGCAACGCGACTATGTAAGCCGGGACAAAGTCGAACCGCTTATTAAAGCTATGGCTCGCAGTGAACCAGAACTGACGCAGCACCAACTTCGACGTTTCTTCCAGCACTGTCGCGCAGTGGAGGCTCGCCTGCGCGCCCGCCAATCCACTTGGGCAACTTCGGAGGCGGAATTTTGCAAGCTTGACGCGGCGGCAGCAGACGCTGCCGGCAAAAACCCACCTAAAATCCCAGCGCTTTTTCATGATTTTATCCGCCGCAATGTCGCCGCCGTCCACTCGGAAAAGGAATTTCTTCAAGGGTTCCTGCCGCATTTTGAAGCTCTCGTTGGATTCGGCTCACTTCACCTCAAAAAATCTGATCGAAATTAAAATATGAAAAAAACGCAACATCATGTCACCACCGGGGCAATCGTCTGCCTGAGCGGCCTCCGTATCGGCGGCAGCGACGACCTGCTGCAAACTGGCGGCACCGATCTCACTTGCATCAAACACCCGGTCACACTCCAGCCTTACATTCCAGGCTCAACCTTGAAAGGCCGTCTCCGCTCCGAGATGGAACAGCGCGAAGGGCGCTATAGCGGGAACGGTCACGAACCTTGCGGCTGTGCTAAACAAGACTGTTTGGTCTGCCGTATCTTTGGGCCTCATAAAAAGGCTCAACACGAGCTTGGCCCAAGCCGCCTGATTGTCCGAGACGCTCAGATTTCAAAGGGGGGTGAGCTTGAGAGTAAAACTGAAAACGTTATAGACCGCAAAACTGGCACCGCCTTGCATCCTCGCAAGATTGAGCGCGTGGTCTCCGGATCAGAATTTGGTTTCAAACTGGCACTTCAGGTTTGGGACATTGACAACGGGGTCCTTTGCAAGTTCCGAGACGATTCGGGGAAAGAGCACACAGGACCGGACGCCCTGATTGAATTCCTGCGGGAGGCACTGCGACGTGTCCAGCGAACTGGCATCGGATCGGGTGTAAGCAAGGGGTCTGGTGAAATCGAGTTTCGCAACCTCAAACTGGACGGGAAGGA